>JAYUHP010000173.1:0-3320 GCA_043766875.1 Rickettsiaceae bacterium | reverse complement strand
TAGCATATGCAGCGGCGGGGGAGCGACAACCAGCATTAATAGCCCCCAAAAAACTACGCTCGGCTTGTATTAACTCCCAGGTCGGCTTGTGGTTGATTACTGAGCAAACCTGTCTCATATTGTTATCATCGCTTCTGATTTCCACAGCAACCACTCCCTGCCCTATGGCTGGAATCATTTCCTCAGGTGAAATAGGCGTACAAAACCCTTCTTCTAGATATTTACCTCCTAAGCGCTTCATCCCAGCATAAGCAACGATAGTCGCATCGAGCTCCCCGCTTGTGATTTTATTATATCTGGTATCCATATTCCCACGCAAATTGACCAGGTTCAAATCCGGTCTGATCTGCTTCAAATATAGCATCCGCCTTGGTGAAGAGCTGCCTACTGTGGCATTTTTAGGAAGATGGGAAATGGTCTTTGCTGTTTTACATAACAAAGCATCGCGAGGATCTTCCCTCTCCAGCATTGCTCCAATCTCCAGGCCATCTGGCAAAATCCCCGGCATATCTTTTAGTGAATGCATAGCAACATCAACTTCCCCTCTCAAAAGAGCTTCCTCTATTTCCTTAAGGAATAAACCTTTCCCACCAATCTCATATAATGGCCTGGTTTTTTCCTTATCGCCTGTAGTCGTAATAATCACAAGCTCACATTCATGGCCCAGTTTCTCAAGCTGCGCTTTCACCATTTTCGACTGCACAAGAGCAAGTATGCTCCCCCTTGTACCTATCTTAATTTGCATGATAATATTCCATTTTCTATTATTGACTTATTACCAAATACGAGTGGGTGGTTTACTGAACCGTGACCTATTCCATCGGCTCTAAATACAGACAAAGCCGGATGATTTTGTGCAAATTGCTCTATTGCAAAATCTACATGCTCATCCCCACCTGTAACATCACCCAAAATGCAGGCTGCTAAGCCTTGAGTTAAACCAGACTTTTCTAAATGATTCAACATTCTGGCAATCTTATAGCCTTGTTCTGCTATATCTTCCAACACCAAAATTTTACCCTTTGTCATTGGGTGTAATTTTGTACCTATCAGAGTAGTAACCATTGTTAAGTTACCACCAGT
Source organism: Rickettsiaceae bacterium (assembly GCA_043766875.1). Taxonomy (GTDB): domain Bacteria; phylum Pseudomonadota; class Alphaproteobacteria; order Rickettsiales; family Rickettsiaceae; genus JAYUHP01. The sequence goes on along the minus strand of JAYUHP010000173.1, from coordinate 2,237 downwards.
TAGTGGAGCTTCAATCTTTGCTGAATTTCTGGCAGAATTATTCATTGGAACGAGCGATAATTTTTGCTCCTCCCCATTAATAAGCCCTATAATGTCATCAATAGCTTCAGGATTCCTATCAAGAATAGCCATTCCATGAATCGATGGAATCCCATAATGCTGATTGAATAAGACATGCAATACCGTAAGGTCACTAAAGCCAATTAGAATCTTAGTGCCTACCGGCCTTATATCCATACAATCTTCTGCTATTTCACCGCATCCATAACCGCCTCTAAAGGCCCATATAATATCGACATTATCAGATTGGATTGCTCTCATTAAGCCCTTTAGGCGAATTTCTTTTGTATTTGCATAAAAAGGCAGCTCAGGATCGGAAAAAATATCTTCCTGAACCGATACTTCAAAGCCATTGGAGGCCAGAAATTCCTTCATTTTTTCTAGCCTTTTCCAGGAGTCCTTTGGATACATCCCAGCGGGCGCTATAATTCTTACTCTATTTTTCATAATTCTTACTCATTACATCGTAAAGCCTACAATATAGGTCCAATATTGTATTAACACAACATTTAACTATTTCCTCCTAAGTCAATCTCTTATTAACTTTATTATAATATACATCAAGTACTAATATGGTAAGAGTTTAAAATTTTCACACAACAATTGAGGTAATCCCATGGCCCGCCGTAATAAGTTTTTAAGAAATATTTTAGCTACTTCTTCGGCATTTGCTATCGGGCTGGGAGCGGGAAATGCGATGGCCGCTCTTCACACCACTGCTGGTAATGTTGTCTATAGCACAGGCGCTAACTTTGCTTTGGGTGGTCCTATTGCAAGCGGTGATAACGTACTTGTGAACGCTAATGGTAATACGCAAGCTATTGATGTAGCTGGTACATTTGGTATTGCTATTTCTCATAACATCACTCCAGGACCAGCTTCAGTAACAGTACCAATCACATTAATCGGGGTAAGTGATAATGATACGGGAAGTACAGCTGGTGGAAATATGCCTCTTACATTTGGTGATAATAATGCTGTTACATTAAATGGTGCTGGTGTTGGTACCTTTACTACTGCTATCACGGCAAATTCCCCAACTACATATAATCGTTTAGGTAATATAGATTTTAACAACTACGCTACTGCATCATTAATTGTTTCCGGTACTGGTCTTGTTCTAGGATGTAATATTGATAACTCTAGTAGTGTGGGTGGTATGATTAGTGTCACAGGTGCTAATAATACATTTAGTGGTATAATAGGTGCTACTAACTCTCTTGGATCCATTAGTGATAGTTCTGGTGGTACAAATACATATTCATGTGCTATAATTACTGCTTCTAGCATAAAACTGAGTGCTGGTACTATAATGGCTGTAACAGGTGGGGCAACTATTACTGCTAATATTATAGCTGCTGGCGCTGGCCAGGGTACTGTTAGAGTCAATACTAATAACGTTGCTGTAAAAGGTAATCTTGGGAATATAGTAGGGAATGCATTGCTTGCTGCTAATGTGACTGATGCACATACATTAAGTGTAAATGGCAATATTAATGCCCCTGTCAGCCTGCAAAACGATGCTGCCCAACTCACTGTACTTGGCGGGACAGTTGGAGGGGAACATATAGTTTTAAGCAATATAAACGGCAATAACGGTGCCTTTGGTCGAGGTATGGTGAATGTAGGTAATGGCACTATTGCTGGTAATGTGATATTCAAGGGAGCATTGGGAGGAACAGATGTGTTACAGCTTCTAACTGTTACCAATACTACTGGTGGTGGAAGCACTTCATCTGGAGCTCTATTTGCAGGTGCAAGCGCAGTATTTAATCCTGTAGCTATGGGTGCAGCAGGCACTTCTGGTATACATATAGGTAATGGAGCTACTTTCACAATATTAAGTGGGGCTGCTGCAACTTTTAATGGTAATGCTAGTATTGAGGGACTTGCTGACGGCGTAGGGGTATTAGGGCTTGTAAATACAGATATTCCAGTAACAGTAGGCGCAGTTCACCCTCTCATGTCAGTAAATATGCAACAATTTCACACAGGCGGCTCAGCAACCCTTGCTCACCCAGTATATGCAACAACGCTGGATTTGAACAATGGGTCTAGAGTACAATTAAGCGGCAATGTAGATAGTACACATATTACAGGTGGTTTCACAAGCAGTACTATTGATAACACCGTCTATTTGGATTTTAACTCTGCTGGAAACCTTGCTGTTGCAGATC
>JAYUHP010000172.1:0-3354 GCA_043766875.1 Rickettsiaceae bacterium | reverse complement strand
TATCCTACCCATTTAATCTTCCTCCAAATTGTCGTTATATGATCTCTCATTTCTAACACAATCTGGAACCGATTTAATGAACTTCTACAGGGATGACGATTTTTTTATAATTCCCTCCAACATCCTAACAACACCCTCCCAACTAGCAGAAGTATCAATTATAAAATCTGCTTTCGCGATCTTAGTAGCCTCAGGTAATTGAGAAGCCTCAATCAATCCGAAAATTTTTGGATCCATTCCCCGCTCAGTAACCCTTTGTAGCCTTATTTTTGCATCACAATGCAGGGTTATAACAACGTCGCAATATTTCTCCCAACCAGCTTCAAACAAGAGCGGTATTTCGGAAAATACTAGATTTGAGTCACTATTTTGCTTCAAGAAGGCCTCTAAAAGCTTTGCTACCATTGGATGCATAAGCTCTTCAAGAATTTTGCGTATTTTAGGATCCGCATAGATGATTTGAGATAGTTGATTTTTATCAAACTGCTTTAGTTCGGGGATGGCTTTAAGAACCGCGCTCATGACATGTGGGGCATCATATAGCTCATGCACAGATCTATCACAGCTAAAAGCTTTATACCCACACTCTATTAGGTAATTAAGTATGGCTGTTTTTCCAGAACCTAAGCTTCCTGTAATGCCTATGTTGATCATATTCTACCCTACGAAGCTTCTAACCAGGCTCCCAGAAAGCAAGTACCAACCATCTATTATCACAAAAAATATGATCTTGAAGGGCAGTGAAACCATCACTGGCGGCATCATCATCATACCCATAGCCATGAGAATAGAAGAAACCACAATATCAATAATCAAAAAAGGCAAGAAAATCAGGAAGCCTATTTCAAAACCTCGTCTAAGCTCGCTAATCATAAAAGATGGTATTACCACCTTGAGAGGTAAATCCTCAAGCTTTTGCTTTGGGTCTTCCTTCGCTATTGCCATAAATAAATCTATATCCTTAGAACGAGTATTATGAGTCATGAAAGTTTTGAAAGGCTGAATTATCTTCGGCATGGCTTCCTCTTCGGTAATTTTTTCATCTATCATAGGCTTCAAGCCTTTGTGATAAGATTCTTCCAAAGCAGGAGACATAATGAAGAATGTAAGGAATAACGCAAGGCTCACCATCACCTGATTTGGAGGGCTTTGCTGCAAACCTAAGGCTGAACGCAGCATGGAAAATACTATAACGATCCTTACAAATGGAGTTGCCATAACAAGTATGGTAGGCGCAATCCCTAAAACGCTGATAAGCAGGAAGATCTGCATCACCCTACCAGTCAGAGATCCATGACTAAAAAGATCATCAATTTCCCCGGCCAGGCTTCCATTTACCGCAAACGCATTCAGCGGGACCAATACCAGCAATACTAGCCAGGCTAAGCTAAGCTTCTTTTTCATAATTCTCATATTTATCCAACAATAGGCTAGAATTTTTACCGACCACAAAAACATATTTCGATGGGCCATGAGCAACACAAACAACCTTTGTGCTATCATCTATATATGCAACGCTAGTCACTCGTATCCTGTCAGCATTACTGATGCTATATTTTCCAGCAGCGCCGTATTTTTGTACTAGCTTCATGATAAAATATAGCAAAAATATGACAAAAGCTAGGCCTAGAATTGCTTGTACTATAACCATGTTTACACTTTATCCCCAGGCTTGATGCTCAAAGCCTTATTATAGGCATTTATCTTAGATCCATTGTTCACAAGCGCCCTCAGCTCCAGCTCTGCACTATCGCGCTCCGTCTCGACAAGCCCACTTATTTCCACCAGCCTTTGCTGCCATCTTTCTACATCTGGCATATGGCTTTCTGGAAATGAGCTATAGACTTCTATAGCTTGCATTAAAGGCTCCATATCCACATCTTCCTCACCAAATTTCAATGCCTCAAGAACCTGCTGCGAAAATATTTCTATTGCAAGAGCTGCTTCTTCCTGTTTTTTACTATACATTTTTATTCCCTTTTTTATATTGATAAATATGCCCCAATATCTTTGCAATAGCGGCATAGACATCTATCGGAATTAGACTATTCGTCTCTAGCATCCCAAGAATATCCGCTAATTCTTCGTCCTGATGAATCGGTATATTCTCCTGTGCGGCTATCTCCAAAATCTTCTCAGCAATAGATCCCTTACCTGTTGCAAGAACTCTAGGGGCAGCATCTACTTTTTGCTTATATCCAAGCGCTACTGCAGTTTGTGTTTTATATCTATTGTTTTTAGTATAATAATTCATAAGCAATTTTAATTGAGCGTAATTATGGGCAAGTATAAGAATATTATTTCTGAGCTAATTGTCACTTGTTTTTTTGTTGGGAAGATAAAATATGCTCCTGGCACTTTTGGCTCTCTACTGGCTTTTCCATTAAACTACCTGCTTCTGGTATTCCTTATAAAGACAGGATTCCTTCTGCCTATAGAGGGCTTTTCGGTATCTGAAAGAGAGTTCATTACTATGCTCTTGCTCATGCTGTCTGTTATTGTAATTTTATCGATTATAGGAGTTATCGCCAGCAATATCTATATGAAAAAACATGGATCGCATGACCCTAAGGAAATAGTCATAGACGAACTTGTCGGCCAAATGCTAACATCCTCCCTCACCCTCTTATCAACCGCATTCGTATATAATTCCAATTTTCCTGATAATCACAGTAAATTATTCATAGATTCACTTTGCTTTTTTATCCTACCATTCGCTTTCTTCCGCCTGTGCGATATCTTAAAACCCTGGCCCATAGGCTGGATTGACGCGAATGTTGGCGGGGGAATTGGAGTGATGCTAGATGATATCGCTGCAGCCCTTCTTGCTTCACTTTTATGCTATGCTGTTGTTTTTACTTTTATTACAAAAACATAATACTCAGCGTTTAACTGTACCTAAAAAATCCCTATCTTTAAAAAATAGACTAATCATATTGATTTTCTAAAATTCGCTCTATAGACTTATAGGTACCAACTTATACTAACAATAAAAAGAGAATATTATGGAACAAGAACGTAAACAACAACTTATAGAACAATATGGCCAGAATATTGCAGATAAAATAGAAGCTTTAGCTAATCATTTAGGTGACGAGGTAGCCGACACTATAGATGAGCACGGAGGAGAAGAAGTACTTGATCTTTTAGAATATTATGGAACTCATTATAAGGATCATATTGTAACTTTACTTGAAGCTCACGCTACCGCTGCACAAATAGGACAGTTTATAGAGCAAGTAATAAAATATACACCTGGGGTAGCTGGTATAAATAGGGTAGATGACATGAATTCAGCTCTAGATGACTTCGCTTCTGCAATAGATAAAAGTTACTTAGAAACCCAGGAAATAT
>JAYUHP010000171.1:0-23050 GCA_043766875.1 Rickettsiaceae bacterium | reverse complement strand
CCCAAAATTCTAGCTGCTCAATTACGGTCAGGTCATCTTTCACCGCTATATTGTGGCCTATATAAGCGACCGATCCATTCATTAAAATTTCACCAGATTTTGGCCTTTGGATACCAGCTATAATCCGCAGCAAAGTTGTTTTTCCTGCGCCATTACTGCCTTTAACTTTTATTATGGAATTGGGATATGCGGTCACTGAAATGGGCTGAAAAAGCTGCTTTTCCTCTATGCCGTAACTAACATTGACTAATGATAACATTTAGGATGCGCGTTTTTGAGGAACATAGATCATCATATTGCTCCTATAGCGCCTTTCCTTGATATTGGGGTGAATAGGCCTGCCGTTCGAGCGGGGAATAATATTAGCAGATGCTAACCTAGGCTGCTTCGCTACTGCCGTTGTTGTGTTTTTTTGCGTCTTATTCCTCTTAAAAGCAGATTTGTAATGATCTATATTTTGAGCAATGTTCACAACACTGTTCTTATATTTCTCTCCCAAATGGGAAGTCGCAGAATGGTAATGCGCGACAGCCTTGCCCCAGCTTCCCAATTGCTCATATTTTGAGCGCAGGAATTTTGCTGCATATTCAATATTTGCCCTGGGGTGAAAGGCGTGTTCTATGGATTTAAATGCCTCTGGGTGATGTTTCAAATTCACCTGCATACAGCCCACATCAATACTTTCTTTCCCGGCACGTTGCTGCTGCTTTACAAACTCTACCGCTTCTCTTTTTGTGTCAAAGTAAAACCCCTTACCCTCCACATTCACTGTCCATGGATAGGCTATTTTGATTTTCTTGTCAGAATGAATTTTGCCTGTTTCTTGCAGGCTAATTGAGTATAATGTATCTGTAGGAATTTTTAGCTTGGTTTCATAATAGCGGAAAACATTTACGCATTTTATGGACTGCATAAGCTCCTTATCCACAGCAGCGAATGTGACTTGAGAATATGCGAGAAAAAATAATATTGCTAAACGCAACAGAGCCATTATTCTAGTCTGATAATATTTGTTGAATACCAACTATTTATAAATGAAAACCACCGTTAAAGCAAGTTTAGAATGTTAATATGTATTACTCGTATTCAGCAGCAGATAAAAGCGCTACAATATACCTCAAAGTAAAGGCTGGGGCAAAAGTTAGCCGCATAGAAGACATGATCCAATTACCTGACAAATGGGCTTTGAAATTAAGCATAAATGCAGCACCTGAAGACGGAAAAGCAAATGCTGCTATAATCAAAATGCTCGCTAAGGCTTGGAGCTTAAGACAGGATCAATTAGAGATAATAAAAGGTGGCAATCAGAGCATTAAGCTCCTTGCTATCAGGAATGTTGAGAAGGCAAAGCTGGATGAAATAATATGTTAGATATCACCGAATTCCATAAACAATATAAATATCATCTTGCTACGCCAATGATGCAGCAATATTTGGATATTAAATTTGAGCATCAAAATGCCCTTGTCCTATTTCGCATGGGGGATTTTTACGAGATGTTTTTTGGTGATGCGGTAACAGCAAGCAAGGTCCTCGGACTAGCGCTGGCCAAGCGCGGAAAGCATGGGGAAGAGGATCTACAAATGGCAGGGGTTCCATACCATGCGCTGGAATCCTACCTACATAAGCTAGTTGAAGAGGGTCATATAGTTGCAATCTGCGAGCAGCTGGAATCACCTGAAGAGGCCAAAAAACGTGGCTATAAGTCGGTGGTAAAGCGCGATGTAATGCGTATTATAACACCAGGCACTATCACGGAAGAATCCATCTTACAGACAGACAGTCCCAATTATCTGATTAGCATAAGGATAGCTGAGCAAAATGCTGCAATATCATATTTGGATATAAGCACAGCTGAGTTCAATGTAGCTTTGGTTGATGTAGAAAATCTTGTAACAGAAATAGCCAAGTTAGCCCCTAAGGAAATCATCATATCCGAGAAGGATGCAAATAATTACCATCTGCAGCAGATCCTTGCACCTTACAGGAATATCCTGGTCACCCAAGTCGAAAGTTATTTCGCTTCATCTAAGTGCCAAAAAACTATAGAGAAATTCTACAATATCCATTCATACACCGCAATTGGATCTTTGAACGCAGCGCAAGTTTCAGCCATTGGAGCAATCTTGGAATATGTCAATATCACCCAGAAACATAATTTGCCAAACCTCCCACTTCCACATATTGTCAACATATCTGATTTTATGGTCATGGATAGCTCCACAAGGCGCAATTTGGAGATTGCGCAAGTGGTATCCGGAGGCACAAAGGGAAGCCTATTTTCGGTCATAAATCATACTCTGACCAAAGCAGGCAGCCGACTTCTCTACAGCTTTTTATCATCCCCTCTTGCCAATCTCGAGCAGATAAATCATAGGCTTGGGATCACAGAGTTTTTCCATCTAAATATCAAAACCACTGAAAAGCTCAGGGATATTCTTAAAGAGATGGGAGATATAGAACGTATTATCACGCGTATCTCCATGAAAAGATTTATCCCTCGGGATCTGCTCTCAATCTTGGGCAGTTTAGAGGCTGCAAGAAAGTTACGGGACTGCGCCCTGTCAGATGTAGGCGCTGATCTTCCAGCTCAAGTAAAGGTAATTTTCGATGCGCTGGTGGGCTTTAGTGGCATCGCCAAAGATATAGAAAAAATAATAAAGCCAGATGCTCCTAACTCTTTGAGCGATGGGGGATTTATCCATAAAAATTACCACCCAAAATTAGCTGAACTTTATAATCTATTAGATAATAACAGCGATGTTATCAATCAGCTTAAGCTAGAATATCAGAGGGAAACTGGCGTAGATACGCTGAAGATCTGCCACAATAATATCCTTGGGCTCTTTATAGAAGTTACACCAAAACATGTCCATAAAGTGACTGGCAGCGAATTTATACATAGGCAAACCATTGCATCCGCCGTCAGATTCACGACCGAAAGACTAAAGGTCCTTGAGGCCGATATGGTGAGTGCCCAGAGCCTGGCAATAGCCCTGGAGCAAGAAATATTCTGGAAATTATGCGACGAAATCATAGGAATAGCAGCCTCCCTGCGTAGCCTTGCTCACAACGTAAGCACGCTTGATGTGTTTTGCTCATTCGCACATCTTGCCTATGAAAATGATTATACAAAGCCTGAAATAGAAGATAGCAGCAATTTCCTCATCCATAGTGGCCGCCACGCGGTGGTGGAAAGAAGCATGAGTCATGGGAAATTTATACCGAATAATTGCGACCTAGGAAATAGCCAGAGACTATGGCTGCTCACGGGGCCAAATATGGCTGGTAAAAGCACGTTCCTGCGGCAAAACGCCCTGATAATAATACTTGCGCAAATAGGATCCTTCGTGCCTGCTATATCGGCCCAAATTGGGGTCGTAGATAGGCTATTCAGCAGAATTGGTGCGTCTGATAACCTGGCCAAGGGGCAATCTACCTTTATGGTGGAAATGCTGGAAACAGCCACGATTCTGGCACAATCCACCCCGCGCTCCTTTATAATCCTGGATGAAATAGGCCGTGGCACTTCCACATATGATGGGGTTTCCATTGCCTGGGCCTGCCTGGAACATATTCATGACAAGCTCAAATGCAGGAGTTTATTTGCCACTCACTATCATGAGCTCACATCACTCACAGACGCTCTGCCGGGCCTGAAGAATTACACGATGAATATTAGAGAGGAAAATGGCGAGGTGCTATTCCTGCATCAGATTATTCCAGGCACAGCTGATAAATCTTACGGTATCCATGTCGCAGGACTTGCTGGGCTTCCAGCTTCAGTCATTAAGAGAGCCTATGAGGTGCTGAGAAAGCTCGAAAAGACAGCCAAAACCCAAAGCAAGAGCACGGATACTCTAATTTCCAACAATTATAGCCTTTTTGAAACCGCCCCCGTTCCAAAAGCGCCAAGCCGGATAGATCAAGCAATGCTAGATATTAATCCCGATGATTTTTCACCCAAAGAGGCCTTGGAAAAGCTCTATGAGTTAAAAAAAATATCTTTTTTTGAAAAAAAATAAAAAAAATTGCGAGTAACCCCTTAATGAGATTTTTTCGCATGATATAAGAGGGTGGCGCGGGGATCCCGAGCGAAGTGAAACGAAGACCCGGGATCCATAACCACAACTGCTGAGGATTATCTCAATGGCTCAAGGTTATGGGTCCCGGATATTTTGTTTCACAAAATTCCGGGATGACAAGATTATGCATATTATTAATAACAAAAAAGGAGAGAAATATGAAAAACAATCTATTCGTCGTAGTATTAAGGTACCTAGTACCTTTAGAAAAAATTGATGCTCATAAGGATGAGCATTGGAAGTTCCTTGATCGTCAGTATGGGGATGGCATATTCATTGCCTCTGGCCCTCAAGAGCCCAGGAACGGTGGAATTATAATTGCAAAAACTCGTGATCGACCGACTTTAGAGCAAATATTAAAGGATGATCCTTTTTCGTCCCATAATCTTGCAGAATATCAGATATTTGAATTCACCCCTACGCGTCATAGCGATGAGTTTGGGTTAGTATTGGAGGATAGAATATGAATAAACAACTAACGCATAGAAAAGCTACTATCAAGGATTTGAAAAACATTGTAACTCTGCTGTTAGAAGATGAGTTGGGGCAATCAAGAGAGCATTTAGAGGGGGAATTGGACCTGTGCTATATAGATGCTTTTCACATGATTGATACTGATCCAAATCAATATCTTATGGTAGTTGAATCTGGCACCGAAATTGTTGGTACTTGTCATTTAAATATTATGCCATCGCTGACATTTCGTGACTCAACCAGAATGCAAATTGAAGCTGTACGTGTTGCAGAAAAATATAGAGGCCAAAAAATTGGTGAATGGATGATCGAGGCTGCCATCGGTTATGGCAAATCCAAAGGTGCTTCCCTCATTCAGCTCACCACTAATAAAAAGCGAGATAGGGCTAAAAAATTCTACGAACGTATCGGCTTTGAAGCAACTCATGAAGGTATGAAATTATATTTGGAGAAAGATGGGGTAGGATAAGATATGAATTTGTGCAAGTGGTGTCTGCACAATTAGGATTGTACATAATTATGTGGTCAACAAGCTGTTGCACAAATAGAATTGGAGGAAATATGACAAATAATATTGTAACTGCAGAATATAATATATTGCTCAGCGAGCTAAAGCAGCGCGTAGCTACTTCGCGTTATAGGGCAGCGCTCAGTGTGAATAAGGAGCTGATCCTGCTTTATCACCATATAGGCAAGCAGATTCTTGAATCGCAAGTGAAGCACGGGTGGGGAACCAGAGTAATAGACCAACTTTCCAGAGATTTGCGGACTGAATTTCCTGACATGAAGGGATTTAGTCCACAGAATCTCAAATATATGAGACGTTTCGCAGAGGAGTATACTCTAGATCAAATTGGTCAACAAGCTGTTGACCAATTGCCATGGGGACATATTATAAAGCTCATATATGCTATTTCAGATAAAACGGAAAGAGCATTTTATATTAACGGCACTATTGAGAATGGCTGGTCAAGAAATATCCTGTCTATACAAATTGAAACAAGTTTATTTAAGAGGCAGGGAAAAGCTATCACAAATTTCAAAGATAAATTACCATCGCTACAATCGGATCTTGCTCATTACACCTTGAAAGATCCATATATTTTTGATTTTTTGAGCATAGGTGCCGAAGCACACGAGAGGGAGGTAGAAAAAGCACTTGTACATCATATGGAAAAATTCATCTTGGAACTGGGTGCTGGCTTCGCGTTTGTGGGAAGGCAGTATCACTTAGAAATTGGTGATCAGGATTTCTATATTGACCTGCTTTTTTACCATTTAAAATTACGTTGCTTCGTGGTAATTGAGCTCAAAGATAAGGACTTCAAGCCAGAATATGCGGGTAAAATGAATTTTTACCTCTCTGCCGTGGATGATCTTGTCAAACATCCAAGTGATCAGCCTTCAATAGGGCTTATTTTATGTAAGTCAAAAAATAATGTCCTAGCTGAGTACACACTGCGTGATATGAAAAAGCCTATTGGTCTCGCGGAATATAGCCTGACTAAAGCCTTGCCTGAAAATTTACAAACCGCTCTTCCTACAATTGAAGAATTAGAGGCCGAGCTAACGAAGGACTTGGAGGGAATATGACCATCATCTATTTAATAGGCAAACCTGGAACGGGGAAATATACTATAGCAAAGGAAATAGCTAAAAAAGATTATAGGATATGCGACAATCAGTTGATCAATAATCCTATCTTTGAACTGTTGAATTACGATGGGTTTGGTTCTATTCCAGAATTTGCTTGGGATTCCATCGCATTAGTCAGAAATGGGGTTTTTGATTTTTTGGTAAAAGAAACTCAAAATAACTATATACTAACTAATGTACTGGGTGAGAATGAAGGAGATCATCTGCTTTTTAAGCAGGTAGAGGAATTATCTGACAAGCGTCGCTCTGTGTTTATACCCGTAAAATTATTAATTGAGGAAGAGGAGCATATCAGGCGTATCCAAAATGTTGAAAGACTCAAGCGGTATAAATCTATAGATGCTCAAGATGTAAATTCGGATCTAATCGAGATTTCGCATCCTAATTTGCTAAAGCTTGATGTTACAAACCTTTCTGCTCAGGAAGCTTCAGGGAAGATTTTGGAATATGTACAGACTAAAACAACAATTACAGGAGGATTAAAATGATTACAACAATACTAATAGCACTGGTAGTGCTTTACATTTTTTTTACACTATTAAAATGGAGCTTCAAGCTTTTCTTTTTGCTGTTGCTAATTATGGTGGGTATTGGAATATATCATAAAATTAATCCCGTAGAAAAAATGAGTGAGATAGGACATTATCTGGAAAATAAGATTTCATCTTCACACGAGAAGCAGGAGAAAATATGAAATACTCAATCACTAAAAACATAATAGGAGGAATTATATGAAAATAAAAAATATCATTTTTGATCTTGGTAATGTGCTAATGAGGTGGCCAGAGGCGGAGGCAGTCATGGATGTTTTTCCAGATGTCAGTGAGCCAACCCAGTTTTTTGATAGAATGCGGCCCAAATGGATGGAGTTGAATTTGGGCAAACTAACCGAAGCTGAAGCAATAAATTATTACGAGCAAGAGATGAGCCTACCCAGAGAAAAAATCGTGGAATTGGTAGGCAAATTAAAGACTTTCCAGAAACCCATTGAAGGTAGTTTAGAGCTATTGAAAAAATTATATGATGCCGGAGTGCCTCTTTATTTAATTACTGATAATATTAGAGAATTCATGGACTATCATGAAGAGCACTCAAACTTCTTACATTTCTTTAGTGGCATGGTTGTATCGGCGGATATTCATGTTTTAAAACCCGATGAAAGAATTTATAAAGCACTATTAGACGAGCACAAACTTGACCCAGCTGAATCGGTATTTATAGATGACATCATGGGAAATGTGGATGGTGCCAAAGCGGTTGGAATGTATGCTTTCCAATTTACGGATGCTGCTTCCTGTGAGGTGGAGCTTGTGGCATTGGGGTTTGAATTTTGAGGTAGAGATTACATGCTAAGTGAAAACCGTTGAGCTTGTGCGAAATTTGCTTCAAGCTCATAAAATTGCTTGAATATAATGATTGTATTAAAAATAGGTTAAGAGGATTAGTAATTGCATGTGATAGACTTAGATCACAACATTAAGGAGCATTATTATGAATAACAATGAATATCTGAAGGCGAAAGAGGGCCTAATAGTGGGTATTGATGATAAGGATAATTATTATCGCACCGATGGGTACCAACATATTTTTTTGATGGCACCAACAGGCGCTGGTAAAGGCGTGGCATTTGTCATACCAAATCTTTTGTCCTGGCAAGAATCTGTAGTAGTGCATGACATAAAGATGGAAAATTACGCGCTAACAAGCGGCTGGCGCGCTAAGCAGGGGCAAAAAATCTATCTATTTGAGCCACTGAATGCAGAAGGCAAGACACATTGTTATAATCCTTTGGATTTTATAAGCAAAAATCCAGACAAAATGCTGGATGACATACAAAAAATGGCAAATTTATTGATTCATGATCATGATTGCTGCCATGGCCAAGAAAGAAACTTGTTCACTGCATTGGCCTTATATGTAATGTCTGATAAAAGCAAAGTTAAGTCATTGGGTGAAATTTTCAGAATAATTATGGGAAATTTGGCGGAAGAATTATCACATGCCGTTAAAAAGCTTAAGCTACATAAAACTGGGGAATTGCTAATAAATAATTTCCTGAGCAAATCCGAAAAAAAACGTTCTAAAATTATATCATCTCTTGCGGACCATATGGAGCTTTGGAGCAATCCGCTGGTAGATTATGCAACATCCAAATCTGATTTTAACCCCGCAGATTTTAGGAAAGAAAAATCCACTCTTTATGTTGGTTTGCATCCTGGTGACATAAACAGACTAAAGCCTCTAATGCAGTTTTTCTATCAGCACATAGCACAAAGTCTAGCTACTCCGCCTGATAGTAAAAAAGAGCCCCATGGAGTTCTATTTATGCTAGATGAATTCCCAAGCATTGGAAAAATGGACATATTTACTAGCTGCATTCCATATTTCAGAGGTTACAAGATTAGGCTATTGCTAATAGCTCAAGATTTGAATGATCTTAAGGGAAGCTATTGTGAAAAAGGTGCTAATGCCATTTTAGCAAATTCTAGCTTCAAAATTGCTTTTACGCCTAATAATTATGAAACAGCAAATTTTATATCTAACTTATCTGTTGATAAGATCAAAAAAGAGATCTCACTATCTTGGCAAGATGTAATGAGTATTCCGAGCGACCATCAAATTATTTTAGCTGATAATCAGCAACCAATGATTTCGAAAAAGCTCTTTTACTACAATAAACCGGAGTTTAAAGATAAAATGATTGATCCTGTGTAATAGTTTATAAAAGCGGTTTGGTATAAGGCTTACAGGAATTTATTATAAAAACCGCGGGCATTCTATTATGAAAAACGTGGATAGTTCTTTACTAAAAACGCGGGAGGCGTTATCAAATTTCATAATTCTTGATTAAAATCAATTACCGAAGATTGATTTTAATCAAGCACCATTGCAAATCTCTCGAAGTACTCCACATCAATCCCATCCTCCAGAGCCCAGACCCACGATAGAATCGCTTGCACGAAGCACCAATTTTTTATACGCGCTGGGTCCAAATCTAAAATTCGTGCAAAAGCGGAAATACGCTGCTTTATGATACTTGCAGCGTCCGGCTGATCAAGTAGCTCAGGCATTGGATTGCGGATGAAAGCTGCCACTTCATAGGCTGGCTCTCCTACGACACCCTTAGGATCAATCACGAGCCATCCTGAGCCATTTTGTAGGATATTATCATGATGCAAATCACCGTGAAGCAGTACTGGTTTTGCAGATGTTTGGAGCAATTGATCGCGCAGATACCTAGCCTTCTCGAGATAACCAAGCGGTATATCCCAATCCTTATCCAAGCCTGCCAGCCAATCTCTAATATTAGGAAATTCTGTAGGAAGTGGTGCTTGATGAAGCTTCTGCATAGCGTCGCAAGCAATTTGAATTGCTTCGTGATCTTTATGCGGAAAGTAAGATTTCAGAGATATGCCTGAAACAGCTCGCTCAAGCAGCAAAGCCCCATCTTGCTGAGCTAAAACTCGCACCGCACCATAGCCTGCAAAAGCCTCTAGAGCTCTTGCTTCTTGCTTTAGTCCTTGAATATCATCGCTTAGCTTCAAGATAATTGGCTGCCCTCCTTGGAAACCTGAAAGAACATAATTATGCATAACTGGCTTTAAATCGGAAAGCTTCCACTGAGCTGCTATTTTGTTTTGAAATTTGGTCATTTAAAAGGCTCTGCCCCGCGTTCCAAAATATCCAGATATTTACGATAAACATAAATTTTATCTCTTGTTTGTCCAGTAATTTCGTCCAAAATCTTAAGCTTTACCATATGGTTAAGGGAAGCTCTCGCTGTCGGTGCACTAATGCCAAGCTCAGCGCTAATTAACTGCACAGAAACCTGTGGCAATTTTTTTAAATATTCCAATGTCTGCACGCACGAAAATCTTGCTCTGCCTAAGGAGTCTATTTTGGCCAAATCACCATCAAATAGTCTATTGATTTCTTGCGCTGTACTTAGTGCCTGTTTTGCTGAGGTATAAATTCCTTCCAGGAAGAATTCAAGCCAGACTTCCCACTCACCATGAAGTCTTACTTGCTGAAGTAGATCATAATATACATTTCTATTTTGCTTAAGGTAAAGACTTAAGTATAAAATTGGCTCATTCAGCATGCCATCTTCACAAAGCAGCATGGTAATGAGCAATCTACCTAGTCTGCCGTTACCATCTAAAAATGGATGAATAGTTTCAAACTGCACATGTGCTAGGCCCGCTTTGATTAAGATAGGGAGCTTGCTGTTATGCAGAAATTTCTCAAAATCGGATAGGCACTCCACCATATAGGTCGGTGGTGGCGGAACAAACATGGCATTGCCAGGCATGCTGCCTCCAATCCAGTTTTGCGATTTTCTGAATTCACCAGGTAATTTGCTGGCTCCTCGACTGCCAGAGAGCAACATGCTATGAACCTCACGTAATAACCTCAGAGATAGCGGGAAACCATTTTTGAGCCTTGCCAGCCCGTGATTCAATGCTTTCACATAATTTGAGACTTCTTGAGTGTCATCCAAAGATACATTAGGCTTTTGATCATGTTCAAAAAGCATCAAATCATTAAAAGAGCTCTGCGTACCTTCTATCTGCGACGAAAGCAACGCCTCCTTGCGAACATACATATAGATGAACAGAGCAGTATTTGGAATAGATTTTGCCATGCTATTTAACTCGGCCAAAGCGAGCGTCGCTTTTTCCAAATGAATATATAGTTTATCCATATCTAGAGGGGGATCAGGAGGCAATTTAGGAGGCACATAGGCTTTATACGATGCGTTAGGCACCTTTTCTGTTATGTATTTTCCTATTCTTTGATTCATAGCTATCTTTTCTTATCTAATTTCTTAAAGAAAGGATAGCATGCTATCCTTTCTTAGTCAAGAATGAAAAGAAAAGATAGGAACTTATAATTTCACACCATTCTACTACTAAACGCTTCACCTGCATCAGATTTGAGCCACTGGGGTATGAGGGTTTGTAGTGGTTCTGGTCTAAAGTCTATCTTAGCTATCTCAGATAACGGAATCCAGACCAATTTAATATGATCTTCCATCTGAGGGATAATATTATGAGCTTTTAGCGGGCTGGATTCGGCTTCAAAAATGAAGTTATATTCGTGATTATGGCATATGCTACTATGACCGGGCTCGAAGCTATGTTCAAGGCAGCTCAGGAACCTTTTGATCCTGCATTTAGCACCAGTTTCTTCTATAAGCTCACGAAGCACCGCCTCTTCAGCACTTTCGCCATGCTCAATATGCCCGCCTGGCAGGAAATAAAAGCTTTGTGGAAGATCCAAAGTTTTACATAGCAGAATATGCTCCTGGTCTATGATCACTGCCCTGCTTAGTACGTGGATATTATTCTTATTGTCCATCTTGGTTTGCTCTACATTTTTTTTCATTGTATAGTTGAAAAACTAGAATATTGCAATTATCATGGGCTCGAGGGTAGAATTATAACAATTATTAGGAGATACTTATGAGATTATCGTTAGAAGAAATACAAGCTTTAGAAACAACTTATGACCCCGAGAATTCTGGGCTTTTTGTGGAATTACAACAAGCTCATGGAGACAAAGTAAAGGCTTTATTGGAAAATGGTGCAAGTTGGAATCAAATTGGAAACACAATAGTACATGGAAAAATATCTATGCATGATCTGGATACGATCTTAGAAAATTTTCTCATTGCATTGGTTTCTGGTAAGACGGATTTAGAGATAGAGTCAAGTTATAGATCTAATCCTGATGCGTTAAATACAGCTGGGTGGTTTACACAACCTCAGCAAGCACAAGAAAGTGCAGGATTAGAGAGCCAGCTGGCATATGAGCAAGATACTCAAGTCAGCGATGTTTCAACTGAGCCAACAAGCCCAGCATCGGATGTTCCAACCCTGATATTAAGTAGTGGGGTAAATACTTTGGGCTCTTGTACGTCTTTTCCTGATCTACCGTAGGATTTCATAATATATGAAAATAGAGGATAGCACAGCAATAAATAGCCGAGATATCGACTTCTTGACGCAGCAGATCAACCACGAAACTCCAGATTTTGGTGCAGCATATCCATTCGCTTTTTTCATCAGAAATGATGCTGGAGAGATTATTGCTGGCTGCAATGGCTCTGTAATTTTTGGCTCAATTTATACAGACCAGCTTTGGGTACATCCCTCTCACCGCAGGCAAAAATTTGGGGAGAAACTCATGGAACGAGTACATAGCTATGGAAGCGAAAACCGCTGCTCTATGGCGACCGTCGCTACCATGAGCTTTCAGGGTGCAGCTGAATTTTACGCTAAACTTGGATATGAGATAGATTTCGAACGTGCTGGGTATGTTAAGGGGTCAAGCTGTATATTTTTGAGAAAGAGATTATGACTAAAATAGAATTTGTTGAGCAATTACCTGGCGATATTGAAGAAAAAATGCGCAAAGATCTTGTTATTTGTGAGCTTTGTTGGCTTCTAAAAAGCTGCTATAAATATAGCGATCATGATATATATTCTGTGCTGCAAATGCTACTTAACTCAGAGGAAATTGAATTCTCAAACAGAGCTTTGATAATGAAAGCAGCTATCTTGTACAAAGATAAATCAGGAGACTTCGCTGATCACCTTATATATACAATCAATAAACATGCAGGATGTGATTGTACAAATGATTGCCAATCAAATGTTTGAAAATATAGGCTAACACAATATGACAGACCGTTTCGAATTTTTATTTAGAGTAATTACAAGCACGCCGTGGTGGGTATGGGGGATTTTTGCTTATTTGATGATGATAGGAATCAAATCCATGCGTACCCATAGCGTCTCTCTGCCAAAGCTATTTATCATGCCCGCAGTCCTTATAGGACTTAGGTACAAGACATTTAATTTAGGTGGTGAGGCTGTCATGTTAGCCTATATTGCTTGCCTGCTTTTGGGCTGCACGATAGGGTTTTTGCTTGGACAAAGAACGCATGTCAAAGTTCTTAGAGCTTCTACGTCAGTGGAATTACCTGGGAACTATTTGACTATTTGCATTATATTCAGCTTCTTCTGTATTAAATATGTTTTCGGGTACTTGAACGCCACAGCACCAGAATTAGCCATAAAATATTCAATGATTGAAACCTCTATAAGCCTTGTTTTTTCGGGATATTTCTTAGGCAGAGGGATTTCTTACTTGGGGAGGTATCTAAAAAATGAAGCATGAAATCAAGCAATCATTTCTCACTCCTGAGCTTCAAAGTAAAATCTTCAAGATCTTCAGCGAGCATGCTAAGGGCTGCACAGGGATTGATGGCTTCAACCCAAAATCTACCTCTTTTGAGATCTGGGATAACAGCAACCTGATTGGCTGCCTCACATGGCAGTTATTCTGGGGACAATTTCATATTAAATACCTTGTCGTCGAAGAGCAATATCGCGGGCAAGGCATCGGCAGGAAACTCATGGACCATGCTTTGGAATATGCTAAAGCAAAGGGCTGCACTATGATTTATTTAGAAACGATGAATTTTCAAGCTGTTGATTTTTATGAGAAGCTGGGTTTTAAAACTGAGCTTATACGCACTGGCTTTGATAAAGGCACAAGCTTTTATTATATGAAAAAGGATTTATAAGACTAAGAAGCATCACTCTTCTCATGCCGCATGATCCCTATCTCGTCTAGCTCCTTGGATTCCTCTGATTCTAGTTTATCCCGAGCTTCTTCTACGCGGTTGCGGAGTGCTATTTCAAATTTCTTCAGCTCACCATATTCCTCTCTCAAGGCTATTTGAGCTTGCTGTATTTCTAAATCCAGCCTCAGGATATTAGTTTGATATAATTCCTTTTTAGCTCGCGCTCCCACCATGTATTGGTCCAAAACAAACCCATATTCCGTGGAAGCATATTTCTCGCTCTCGATAGCAACTTCCTTCAGAAGATTTGCGAGCTGGTCCTCAATAGAAAGCTGGTGCCGCCTCAGCGCTGAGATCTGCTTTAAAATACCATCTAAATTATTTTTATGGAGCCTAACTAGGGTTTTGAGGTTTTTCATCTTCCGATATATTTAATATCTTTGCCAGCTGGTTGTAGCTCTCTTGGATATGCATGCTTTCATCAGGCGCTTGGTTAAAAAATTCCTCAAGCTTGGCAAAATAGCCAATAGAAGCGTCCACCTCTGGATCTGCTCCTTTTTTGTAAGCACCAAGTCTTATCATCTCGGCCATATCGTTATAAACTGAGAGCATTTTACGGCCATATGTTACCAGCCTATTTTCAAAAGTCGCATTACATCTTGGCATAGCACGAGAAACACTTTGAAGGACATCTACAGCAGGAAATCTTCCACGCTGTGCTATTGATCTTTCAAGCACTATATGACCATCCAAGATCCCTCTTACAGCATCACTGATAGGTTCATTATGATCATCTCCTTCAACAAGAACCGTGAACAGACCTGTAATATTTCCCTTTTCCACTCCAGGACCAGCTCTTTCCAGCAACTTTGGCAGCTCGCTGAATACGGAAGGCGTATAGCCCTTGCTGGTTGGAGGTTCGCCTATCGCAAGGCCAATCTCACGCTGCGCCATAGCGAATCTCGTAACAGAATCTATTATACAAAGCACTTCCTTTCCCTGATCACGAAAATATTCCGCCACAGCCATGGTCAAATATGCAGCCCTTCTACGAAGCAGAGCTGGTTCATCACCAGTTGCTACTATAATCACAGCTTTTTCCAGACCTTCCTTGCCCAAATATTCATCTATAAATTCCTTTACTTCTCTACTACGCTCACCCACAAGCCCAATGACTTTGACATCAGTTGCTGCATATTTTGTAATCATAGAAATAAGCATGGATTTACCAACTCCGCTTCCTGAGAAAACGCCCATCCTCTGGCCGTAGCAGCAGCTTGTAAAAGTATCTAGCACCCTAACGCCCAAATCTATCTTGCCACCAAGTTTGTTACGTTTCTGAGAAGGCGGTGGGAGATTTTTGATTGGATATGGTTTGTCACCCTCTTTCAGTAGGCCTTTACCATCAATGGGCTCTGCGAATGAATTGACAATCCTGCCAAGCCAGGATTCATCCGGAGATATTGTATTAGCCCCGTTCAGCACCTCTACCCTTGCTCCAACGCCAATGCCATCAATATCATCAAAAGACATGAGTAAGACTTTGTCACCTTCGAAACCTACAGCTTCACACATAATTTTTTTTGCACCATTGATAGGGTGCACTGACACTCTTGTGCCTATACTTGCGAAATCTGAGATTCCTACAGATTCTACCACGACGCCTTTTACGGCTGTGACCTTGCCAAAAATCTTTATAGGTACTAAATTCGCTATTTGGTCAGTTGTTGTTGCGATAGCTTCAGCATATGGCATATTATTTTTTACTCCAGGTACGAAAATTTTGTGCGGGCGAGAAGAAGTTACCTTGCAGGAAATCTACTTTTGAATCAAGCAAAAACTTTGCTATCTCACCATTTTCTACAAATTCTGCAACCGTTTTAGCTCCAACCTCTTGCGCTAACTTCACGAGCAGCCCTACCAAAAATTTATTATATGGGTTGATTACTATATCGCGTATGAGACTTCCATCAATTTTTATGATATCAAAATCAATCTGGCTAAGCTGCTTTAGGGAAGTAACACCTGCACCAAAATCATCAATAGCAATGCGGCAACCTAAGGCTTTTACAGTATCAATAAACCTAGAGGTTTTTTCAATATCCTCATTCACAGAAGTTTCCGTAATTTCGATAATCAATCTTGAGGCTATTTCAGGATCCTTCAATATCTCTTTTGCTTTATCGAGCAACCTCTCATCCAATATACCCATGTTAGAAATATTGACAGACAAATTGATATCTTTTGCCAGGGTAATCTCTCTAACTGCTAGTTCCAATGCCGCAATATCCACAGAATTTATCATGCCATATTTTTCTGCCAATAATATCGAAGGGCCCGCAGAAATCAGCTCCCCTTTATCATCAGGAATACGTAGCAAACATTCGTAATAAGCTGTATTACCATTCGAGCAATCTATGATAGGCTGGTATGCAAAACGAGCTGATCTATTTTGCAGAGAGGTTCTTAGCGCATTTAATTTGGCATATTCTGCTGCAATAGAAGCTGTAGTATCTTTTGTATATTCTACTATACCGCTATGGTCCCTATCAGATTCTAAGAGTGTCACCATATTTTTGACAGTATTTATTATCTCCTTCTCGTCTTTGGCAACCATAGCATGAGTAGCTATAAATTGAGCATATATATTATGCTCCGCATGATGAGAGATGACCAATTCGCTTTCCAAAGCATAAAAAATCTTCTTACTCTCTTCTTTACCATCAAAAAAGATGAAATAATATGGTTCCAAAAAAGCTACACTGAAATTGGTCTTTAGGTTTTTTCGCAAAAACGCTCCTATCAATCCTTCCGTAGATTGAACTAAAGCATTAGCATGTTTTTGCCCGATCAAATTTTGAATTGTAAGGTAATTCTTCAAACGTACAGCAATTATTACCAGAGTTTCAGAATGAATTTTGCCTGCAAGTTCTTGAAACTTGATAAAATTTGTTAGGTGATTTGACAGGGTATCTTGCAACATAATATCTAGGCACTTGAAGGTTGCTTGATACTACTCCTAATTAAGGAACATTGCAAATGCCTTTATTTCAGTAGGGCAGAATTACCACAATACACTATGTTATATCTCTACCATTCAAAGGCTTGCGGATACAGGGATTGCGGACCAGTGGATTATCAGTAGGCGCAGCAACACATGGGCTGCGTACTTCATATGGAGGTTTGGGAGTGCATGAAGTAAAGAAAACTAATATTATTGACGCTAGTATTAGACCTTTCATTGCTGTCTCTAGATTTTTTTAACATCGCTATTGTATAAACAAACTGCATACAGATCAAGAGTGGTTAAGGAATATCTCTATCCATTTTTGTGAACGATGTCTAAAATCGCACATCCAGGAAATTCTTTTTCCAAATTAATCCATCTCTCATCTTTTTTAAAATTCTCTATTATGGAGCTCTTGAGACTAGTATTATCTTGGCTGTCAGATGCAATAACCTTAACCTTCTTACCAATCAGGCTTGTTAATATATTTTGTATCCTGATATTATAAGTCTTATCATTCTCTGTAGAAGAAATTTCCAGAATTTCAGCAGTAAAATTCAGAACCGCAACCTTATTTAGCAGGTAATAATATAGGTCCATTTCCTTAGATTTAATCAAATGATCAAGTAATGAGAGAATATTCCATGGTTTTGGAATAAGAGCATCATTTGCTGGTTCCGCAAAATGATTTGTTGTCTTATCATCTGGCTGCAGAAAGGATGTATTAACTGGATTGCCTGGGGCGGATAGGGTTTTGTGCCACATATTCCAGAGCCTCTCTAGGGCTCGGTAATATGGCTGCATAAATCGCCTTGATTGTGGACATTTCAGCAGAGAGCAACTGATTATGCGAAGTTTTGAGCTCTATGATAGCTTTGGCAAAAACCTGCCATAATACTGTAAGCACTTCTACCCCAGTACTAGAAGCTATATTTTTCAATAGCTCATTATGCTCAGTATATTCATCATTTTTATATTCAGCCACAGCTGAGAGCTTCGTAAGATACCCAATAACATCAAGCGCATTTTCCATAAAGCATATGAGATCACTTCCATGAGAATGTATATTATTCAGGATCTGAAGTGACAATACCGCATCCTGCTTCAGTATATTTTCTACGAATGAAATAACCACATCCTGGCTACTTATTCCAAGCATGGATTGTACTAATTCCAGCGTTACTAATTTCTGATTTTCTGTTGTAGATAGAAGCGAAGCCTGATCAAGCATGGAAACCGCATCCCTAGCGGAGCCTCCTGCTTTTAAAGCTATTAGCGCTACGGATTTTTCGTCGTAATCTATCTCTTCAGCTTTTGCAATTGAAGTAAGCAGAGATGTAATTTCATCAATAGCGAGCCTTCTTAGGTCAAAGCGCTGGCAACGTGATAAAATAGTTATTGGGATCTTATTCACTTCCGTAGTTGCAAATATAAATATAACATTCCTTGGAGGCTCTTCTAGCGTTTTTAGCAATGCATTAAAGGCATTTTTGGAGATCATATGCACTTCATCTATGATGAATATCTTATATTTACCCAACAGTGGCTTATATTCAGAGCTTTCTATAATACTACGTACATCATCAACGCTAGTACGGCTTGCAGCATCTATCTCTATGATATCAGGATGTCCGCCGTTGATAAAAGATGTGCAATTATTGCACTTGCCACATGATTCAACATTTTGGTCTTTTATAACTGGATTCTCACAATTGACTGCGGAGGCAATTAGACGCGCAGAAGTTGTTTTCCCCACTCCCCTGATACCAGTTAGAAGATATGCATGCGAGAGACGCGAATTAATTATAGCTGAGCTCAAAGTTTGTACTAAAACCCTTTGCCCCATCAAATCCAAAAACTTTTTCGGACGGTATTTCAGAGCCAATGGAACATATTGTGTTTTGGGTAGAGGCATAGGTACTCAGGTACAAATTAAATTAATGTTTCTCATTCAATAGCAGCTCAATTCAATGGGAAATAGCCAGCAGCAACCCGCAAAAATCTCACTACGGCTGCTTTCTCTCGAACCTGACCGGGTTCGCAAGTTCTACGCCTACCACTGGCCATTTAATAGCATAAACTATAGGGCAGATATTTCAAGGAAATATCCTAAACCTTCTTACCCCTCAGCACCTCATTCACGACAAAATCCATGCGTGCCTCTATAAACGGCTTTGAAGTAACTTCTAAAGCTTCTACAGCTTTAAGTATATTATCACGATTCTGAGATTTAATGGAAGTCTGTAATTCCCAAATCTTATTTTCGATTTTCTTGATCTCGCCCTTATTCACTAAGTCTGGTGTCTCTTCTAAGGCCGCTTCTAGCGCGGCGATCTCCTGCTCAGCTTCTATTTTCGTCTCCATCAAAAGCTTGAGCTGATGATCATCTTCAGCATGGGAGTAAGAATCTTTAAGCATGCTAACTACATCACCTTCAGAAATCCCATAGGTTGGACGAACCTCTATTATCTGCTTTATGCCGGTCACCTTCTCTATAGCTGTGATGCTTAGCAATCCATCAGCATCCACATTGAATGTCACATCAATCCTAGCAGCCCCTGCTTTCATAGCTGGAATATTTTTCAGCTCAAATTTGGCTAGAGAACGGCAATCTTTCACCATTTCCCGTTCTCCCTGCACTATATTAAACTGCATGGCTGTTTGATTATCCGCATATGTGGTGAACTCCTTGGTGACGGAGGTGGGAATAGGACTATTGCGCAATATGATCTTCTCAGCTATCCCTCCCATAAGCTCCATCCCAAGGGAGAGTGGCACAACATCTATTATCAGATCCTTACTTCCACCAGAGAGATTCTCAGCCTGTAGTGCCGCTCCCAAAGCAACCACTTTATCTGGATCTACACTATCCAAAATTGGTACATTGAACCTGGCTAAAAACTTTCTTATCAGAGGAATTCTGGTTGAGCCACCCACCAATATAATCCCCTTAAGATTAGACAGAGATTTTTCTATTACAGAATTAGTAATCTTGATGGTACGCTCTATTATCGGAGTTACGAGCTGCTCGAAAGTCTCTCTGTTTATATGATCTGTGTCACGCTCGGACAAATGCTCCTTTATTGCTTTAGCCTGTTCCCTGGTAATACCTAGGCGCTGCAAATGCTCAAACAATACATGATCTATATCATCCCCTCCAAGGCTAATATCCCCACCTGTTGCCAAAACCTGGAATACTCCCATCTGCATCCTGAGCAGGGAAACATCAAATGTC
Source organism: Rickettsiaceae bacterium (assembly GCA_043766875.1). GTDB lineage: Bacteria > Pseudomonadota > Alphaproteobacteria > Rickettsiales > Rickettsiaceae > JAYUHP01. The sequence goes on along the minus strand of JAYUHP010000171.1, from coordinate 2,999 downwards.
CCTCCACCAAAATCATAAACGGAATATATACCTTCTGAGCCATTTTCCAGCCCATATGCATAGGCAGCTGCCGTAGGCTCGCTAATGAGGCGCAATACTTCTAAGCCGGCCAGAGATGCAGCATGTTTCACCAAATTCCTCATGCTATCATCGAAATGGGCTGGCACTGTGATTACTGCGTTGCTTACTTCCGATTTTAAGTGATCTTCTGCTTTATTTTTAAGATGCTTTAAGATTAATGCTATAAGCTCTGCTATGGTAAAATTCTTCCCTGCAATTTTAAGCTTTAACACTCCATTTTCCTCAAGAACTCTTTCTTTGACACTTGAAGGTATCTCGGGGCTTGCAATGATTTCAGATAGAGATTTGCCAATTAATCTCTTTACGGATTTTAAATCCCCATCTCCAATTGTAAGATCCTCAGCTATAATGGACGGAACAAGGTTATCGCCTATAACATATGGCTCATAGGAAACAGAATAAGCCACCAAAGAATTGGTTGTGCCAAAATCTATCCCCACTGCTATTTCTCTCTTCTTCTGAACCTCAGCTGTGCCTGGTTCTTGTATCTCAAATATTTGCATTTTTGTTATTATATACTGTTAAAACCCAGCGGGAGGCCATCATTCCCTGAAAAAATGGCAATCGCTTTAAATAATTCACCCATTTGGTCCCGGCTCATCAGCATATGATACTGATTTTTTAGCGTTTGTGAAAGCTCTGGATTATGCGCTATCAATTGCTTTAGCCTTATTTCTATACCGCAGCTTGATAAAAGCTGGCTCTGCAGAATAGCCCCAAATGTTCGTGCACCTAGCTGCTTAGCGGCTTCTTTCAAGCTCCAGAAATCCACATGAGCTGACATATCGGCCTCTCCTAAGGAGTCCAAAATAGGAATGTATTTATGAGCCTTCACAGCCTGAAGAGTTTGGGTATATTGATATCTTGTCCTGCCGCCTCTAGGCGGTATATCATAGCCATAATCTATAATTAGAGCTCCGCCACTACTGACTTTAATATGCCTAGATATTTCTTTAATAATCCTTATTGATTCAGCAGATTCCTCTACAACAGAGCCATCATGCGCATTTTTATGCTCTATCATCAACTGATCAGACAACATCTTCTTTATACCTCGGAGGTCAAACCTAAGCATCCCACTATCCGGATCTATGGTCAAGACTCTCTCCATCCATTCCGTTTTTTGCTTTAAATATTGCCTTATTGGTAGCGCATCAAAAAACTCATTAGCCAATACTATGGTAGGAAGATTTGGAACATCGGCTATCGACCTAACCCACTTCACATTGACGCCCAGCTCCTTCAATACCTTACGTTGCGCTGCTTTAAGCTTTGGGCTTATGTCTATTATGGCAACTCTAACGGCTTCGTAGAATTTCGGCTCACGCTTTGCCATACGTAAAACATCTCGCATAAGGCTACCCAGCCCTGCTCCATATTCCACTAAATTAAACTCTTTAGGGCTGCCCAGTTTAGTCCATAAATCAATACACCAAATACCTATCATTTCTCCAAACATTTGGGAAACCTCAGGTGATGTAATAAAATCTGCTTCTTCTCCAATAGGCTGGCGCATGCGGTAATAGGAAGTAACCTTGCCAGTCATTGCTGTTTGCATCAACTCTTCTAACCCTATGAAACCCTTGGTTTCTACTAGGTTCCTTATTTGCGATGCAATTGACATGAGGATTTGACCATAAAATATATGCCTAAAAATAGCGTAGGAAGTGATAACAACTGCCCCATAGAGAATGTAGATACGACAAAGCCTATATGAAAATCAGGCTCCCTAAAAAATTCGCATAATATTCTAAATAATGAGTAAAATATTAGGAACACGCCCGTAGTATAATTAGTCTGCTTTATTTTTTTGGAAGCAAAATACATAATAATCAGCAGCACTATTCCTTCAAGAAAGGCTTCATATAGCTGGCTTGGATGGCGGGGCTGCCCATCGCTTTCTGGAAAAACCATTGCCCAATCCACATCAGTTACCCTGCCATAAAGCTCGCCATTGATGAAATTGCCAATCCTCCCCCAGAAAAGTGCAAAAGGAGTTACAACAGCTGCTAAATCCATGAGCTTAAAGAATTCCACCTTATGTTTCTTGCAGAAAATATAGCTGGCTATGATAACGCCGACAAAACCACCATGGAAAGACATTCCACCATTTAGGGTTTTGAATATCTCTATAGGATCTTCAAAATATCTTATAGGGTCATAGAAGAGCACATATCCCAGCCTTCCGCCAAGTATGATGCCGAAAACAAGATAGGTAAAATATGAATCTAAATCTTTTTTTGTAATGCCTAGAGAGTATTTAGCTGATATTCTTTGCACGTAATATAGGCACCCCAAGATACCTATAATATATGATATAGCATACCAATGGACGGAGATTGGCCCTATTCTTATGGCAACAGGGTCTATCCATGGCAATACCATTATGCAGCCACTTCGAGCTTTATCCCCAATTCCTCAAATACCTGCACCAAGGCAAAAGCAAATTCCTTTATCATCTCATCTGTATGATAAGGTGTGATTGTCACTCTCAGCCTCTCCTCACCTTTAGGAACAGTTGGAAAATTGATATGTTGAACGTAGATAGAATGCTCTAGCAGCATCTTTTCAGATACTGTCTTAGCGAGCACGGGATCACATATCATTACTGGGATGATATGGCTGTCGTTGTGGAAATATCTAATCCCTGCTTTTTGCAGCTCTTGCTTTAGCTTCTTCACTCTATCTTGATGAAGAGTACGCTCTAGATTAGAATTTTTGAGGTGATTTATACTCGCATTTGCAGCGGCTGTAATTACTGGGGGAAGGGAAGTGGTGAAAATAAACCCTGAAGAGCTTAGCCTTATAGCATCCACCAACTCTTTGTCCCCCGCTATATAGCCCCCAATCGTACCATATGCTTTGGCCAATGTACCCTGTATGATATCTATTTCAGCTGCGATTCCTAATTCTGCTGC
>JAYUHP010000170.1:0-3358 GCA_043766875.1 Rickettsiaceae bacterium | reverse complement strand
ATAAGCTGGAGGCTCCTTCAGAAGCTGAAGAAGATATGTTGGATTTGGCATTCGGTCTTAAACCAACCTCACGCCTTGGTTGTCAAATTATTATTACGGAAGATTTGGACGGCATGAGGCTTAAATTGCCATCAGCTACCAGGAATATAAGCTAACATGTCATCCCAGCCTTCGCCGGGATGACATCATCTTTAAGATTTGTTATTATGCAACCACAATTGACCATAGACCTTACTGCAATAAAAAATAACTATAATTATCTTAAAAGCCTTACGAGTGCGGTGATGGCAGCTGCTGTGAAAGCTAATTGCTATGGTTTGGGTACTGATGCAGTGGTTCCTGTGTTATTAGATGCTGGTTGTAGAGATTTTTTTGTAGCTCACCTGAAAGAAGCGATGGAGCTAGAAAAGCTACTTACTGAAGCTAACATATATGTACTCAACGGAGTGTCTGAAGGCCAAAAGCATATTTTTACCCAGCATCAATTCATCCCAGTACTGAGCAATTTACACCAGCTAGAAATATGGGGCGATTCTGGTCGATGTATTGTGCATTTGGATACCGGCATGAATAGGTTGGGAATTAGCAGCGATGATTTTGACTCTCTGACATCGCTACCTAAAGGCACAGAATATATCATGAGTCACTTAGCATGTGACGGGGATAAAAATGACCCATATAATAAATATCAGCTGGATAATTTCATCAAACATACAGCTCGTTATGATATAAAGCGGAGCTTAGCGGCATCTGGTGGAATTTTTTTAGGCAAGGAATATCATTTTGATATGGTACGCCCCGGCGCCGCTTTATATGGCATTGGGTCCAATATTCATAAGCAGCTTGCCAATCCCATAACCCTTACAGCGCCAATCATTCATATCAATATCTTCAAAGAAGATTCCAGTGTTGGCTATGGATCTGATGGTAAAGTGAGTGCTGGTAGCCATCTTGCAACGATTCCAATAGGATACGGAGATGGCTATTCACGCTTTTTTAGCAATAAGGGCATGGTGTTCATAAATGGCAAAGCAGCTCCAGTTATAGGCAGGATCTCGATGGATTTGACAGTGCTGGATGTAACTGGACTAGATTGCAAAATTGGCGATTTAGTGGAAATTATCGGCCCTAATCATACGCCAGATGAAATTGCCAGTTCAATCGGCACCATAGGCTATGAGGTGCTGACTTCTTTGAAGCAAGGGCGGTTCGAGAGGAGATATTGTTGACTCATTATTGACTTCCCAGTCTGATACTGATGAGCAATTCACAATATCATCATTGATCTTTACAGTGCCTTTCATGAATCCAAAATAGCTTTTTTTGCTAGATGATTCCTCAATTTGATTTATGGTTTTTGTCATAATAATAAATTAGTTACGTTACAAGCTTATATTATAACTATACTCATGATGATATACCAGCACATTTGGCAGTTGATTTTGCTGGAGCAGTGCTGGCGGATCCAGAAATTTCCTGATCTACTTGACTACATATATAATGTTCATATTATTAAGATACTATGAACATTACCTTTACGCCTCTCAAAGAGGAAGATTTTCCATTGCTGCTTAAGTGGCTACAGGCCGTTCACGTAAGGGCTTGGTGGGATAGTAGCGTCAATTGGACTTTTGATGCTATTCTGGCGAAATATGGCCAATATCTGAAAGCACAAAATAAAATCTATGCCTATATTATTCTCCACAACAATATTCCTATTGGCTATATTCAATATTACAATCGGCATAATTTTCCTCCTGAGCCTTTATATGATACCAGTGGCTTGCCAAAGAGTTGTGCAGCGATAGATTGGTATATAGGTGATGTGGGATATACTGGCAAAGGTATCGGCCCGCAGGCGCTGGACATGTTTGTAAAGGAGTATGTGTTTAATCATTTTGACTCTGTTGTAACTGATTCAGACAGCACTAATATTGCTGCCATAAAAGCTTATCAGAAAGCTGGGTTCAATCTACTGAAGCAGGAGGCACAAGTGACTTTGATGATTAGGGGCAATATAGCAAATGATATCATCGAAATAAGAGACCTAAAAGAGATTGAAAAGTGCTTTGAGAAAGCATCTCCTGCTGCAGTTATTCTGGTGGATATAGATTATACTATCATTATTCCTAAAGCTAAGATGTTCAGAGATAATAGCAAACACAAGCATTTCATTGATGATTTGAAGAAAAATAGGGATAAGATTCCCAATTTCGAGAATATCTTGAGTTCATGGAGGCTGCAGAGAAAAGTTATGTTGGTGAATGAGAGATGGCCAGAGCTTATTGATAAGATGCGTCAATCAGGGCGAAAGATTTACGCATTTACTCAGATGGATACTGGGAATGTGGGAGTCATAAATAAGGTGGAGCATTGGCGCTCTGAGGAGCTAAAGTCTATGAATGTTCTTTTTACGGAATCTTATATGGGTCATCAGGAACTCGAAATCCTTCCGCCTCATAAAGATGCTCCAAAGGAAATATTACACTCTTCCGCAAAGTTTTATCATGGTTTTTTCATGACCGGTGCCAATACAAAAGGTGATTTGGTGCGTAGTATTATAGCTGAAGCTAAGCCGCCTGAGATTATTTTTGTGGATGATCGTATGGACCATGTGAAAGATGTAGGTAAGGCTTGTGCGGATAATGGAGTTGCCTATATAGGTATTTTCTACCGCGGCGTCGAAATGATGGATGGAGAGCCTGATGATCTGCTCGCTGAGAAGCAGAAGAAGCATTTATTGGAGCATGGCAAGTGGCTCGAAGATGATGGTTTATGCCCCTAGCCCAAACTCAACAAATTACTTGCTGCATCATATTCAAATAGTTCTGCATATCTGCCCCATCGGATCACGGTTTTTACCATTGCATCTGCATGCTCGGGGGTTGAGAGAGCTTCTATTTGGCTTTTCGCTGAGTGGAGCTCTGTGATCGCTGCTTGCACGGAGAGCTTTATGTATCTGGGCTATAATTGGAATATTGTCTAAGAGATGTTTTGCAAAAATTCTCTCCTTATCCATAACTGGGGTTAGCTATTCTTCAAAAAATATTTGAAAGCTCTGAAAGTTTGCCATTTATTAAACTTAGCCAGAACCACTCTATATTTGCCAGTGAGTTCTACATCGACGCTTTTTGCGTTCGCCAAATCTTTCAGCTGAGAACCTGAAATGCCATATACTGCTTCCTCTTCAGAGGTTTTATTTTCTAAATTATACGCAGCTATTATAGGTTCTTTAATAGGCATGAGCGTGATGATTCTTTCCTTATCAATAGTAAATTTGAGCGTAGATTTCATGCTATTAAACTGCGTATTATTTCTGTCCGGATTGGTCCATCTGACTTTCAGCAGATAGGCTGAG
>JAYUHP010000169.1:0-3380 GCA_043766875.1 Rickettsiaceae bacterium | reverse complement strand
TGGCAGAAGTGGCTAAATTTTTAATAGAGTCCAAGAGATATCCTAAAAATGAAGCATCGGATACTATTTGTGGTTTAATAGAAAAAATCATCCCTTTTGATACATCTCTTGCCCTGCTAAGTGCTGAAATTATTCATGAAACTAAAGCCTTTGGCTTGTCTTTAGGAGACAGAGCGTGTATTGCTTTGGGGCTGCAAACGGGTTATCCAGTATATACTGCGGATAAATCATGGGGCCAGTTAAATCTTGACTGCACAATAGTTCTGATACGCTAGCATGTCTCATAGCCACCAAAACCTCCTCAAATTCTGGTTAATTACTTGCGCCTTTATGGTTCTGCTTATGATATTCGTGGGTGGCTGGACAAGGCTCACAGATTCTGGTCTGTCTATAGTTGAGTGGAAGCCTGTTACGGGAATAATCCCGCCTATGACTGAAGAGGCTTGGCATGAGGAATTCAGCAGCTATAAAACCTCGCCGGAATATCAGAAACTAAATAAGAATTTTGCTTTGGAGGATTTCAAGGATATCTTCTGGCTAGAGTTTATCCATAGGATACTTGGGCGGCTCACTGGGCTGCTGATAATTATTCCTGCCATTTTTTTTGGCATGAAGATGCCTTATGTCTGGATGAGCCTATTGGTCATACTCCAAGGATTTATGGGCTGGTATATGGTCAAAAGTGGTCTGGTGGATAATCCATATGTCAGCCATTACCGACTGGCTGCTCATCTCATGCTAGCGATATTGCTATATTCGGTAATATTATGGCAGATTTTTAAGTCATGGATCCCGGCCTTCGCCGGGATGACATCAGTTGTTGGTATAACATCCTGCTACAATTTCGCCAGAATAACACTGGGATTCATCTATATACAAATTTTCTTAGGGGCGCTAGTGGCAGGGCTTGATGCGGGTCTTATATATAACGAATACCCATTGATGGGGGGCAGATTTGTTCCAGCGGAGGTCTTATTCTCACATCGAATATTTGACGATGCTACTTCAGTGCAGTTCTTGCATAGATGCATGGCATATGTAGTTGCCATTAGCTCAATTGCACTAGGCTGGAGACTATTGCCCAAAGCTATAGGATGGTGGGTAATTGGTACTGTACTAATGCAGTTTCTGTTAGGGGTCTTGACGTTGCTATATTCAGTGCCAATCAAATTGGCCTTGGCTCATCAGCTATTTGCTGTATTATTGCTTAGTATGGTGTTGTACCTAGTATTTAAAACCAAGGAGAATTGAAATGAGTGATTTAGAGATAATGGCGAACCTGCCAAAGAATTTACTAGCAGGTAAAAGAGGGATTATAGCGGGTATTGCGAATAATATGTCAATAGCATGGCCGATCGCCCAATATGCCAAGGCTTGTGGAGCTGAAGTGGCATTAACATACCCAGGGGAAGCAATTCAGAAGAGGGTGGAGCCATTGGCTGCAAGCATAGGGGTTGATACTGTGCTGCAATGTGATGTGACAGATCCTGCTTCAATGGATGCTATGTTTGACTCTATCAAGCAAAAATGGGGTAAGATTGATTTTCTAGTTCATGCTGTAGCTTTTTCTGACAAGAACGAGCTTCGAGGCAGGTATGTTGACACTACTCTGGATAATTTTACCAATACGCTGAATATATCATGCTATTCCTTAACAGCTCTCACTCAGCGTGCGGCTCCTCTCATGACAGATGGTGGCAGTATCTTGACCCTGACATATTTTGGTGCTGTGAAAGTAGTGCCATTCTATAATGTGATGGGAGTAGCGAAAGCTGCTCTAGAGACGAGCGTAAGGTATTTGGCTCACGATTTGGGCAGGGACAATATCAGGGTTAATGCAATATCTGCAGGGCCAATTAGAACTTTGGCAGCAAGCGCTATAGGTGATTTTAAGTCAATGCTTGGATTTCATTCCTCAACTGCACCACTTAAGAGAAACGTTACTCAGCAGGATGTAGCTGGTTCAGCCATGTATTTGCTTAGCGATTTATCCTCTGGTGTAACTGGTGAAATTCACTATGTGGATGGTGGTTATAATATTATGGGCATGTCTTGTGGTGAACTTGGTGCTTGAGGTAACGTCATCCCGGAAATTGCGTAGCAATTGTCCGGGATCCATAACCACGACAGCTGATTATTGTCTCAAAGGCTGGGCTTATAGGCCCCGGATATTTTTCTTCGAAAAATTCCGGGGTGACGCAGTGTTTGTATTGCTCCTCCTCATATTCTTTTCTGCCTGTTCTCCGAAAATATACCAAGGGCATTACAAAATAGGACCAGTTTATCAAAAAGATGGGGTGATTCATACACCGGCTCTTGACCTAAAATATGATAAGATTGGCGTGGCATCATGGTACGGCAAAAAAGGTGGCTTCCATGGAAAGAAAACTGCTAATGGCGACAAGTTCCATAAAGATATGCTTACAGCGGCACATCCTACCCTTCCGATGCCGAGCATGGTCAAGGTGACTAATGTAAAAAATCACAAATCTGTGATCCTTATGGTGAATGACCGTGGGCCATTTACTAAAAAGCGGATCATAGATGTATCAGAAAAAGCGGCAAAAATATTGGATTTTAAGAGGCACGGTCTTGCCAAGGTGCGTGTGGAATATTTACCTAAGGAAAGTTCGGACTTGCTAGACAAACTGACCCTAACCCCGAAACATGGATATAGGGCCAGAAAGAAGATCAAAGATGCAAAATGCTCAGTCCATTGCCATATTGAAAGAGTCAATAAGCAGCAAAAGAGTAAAACTAATCAGCAAATAAATGAGGTACAGCTGTAACTTCTAATGAACCATCTGCCATATGATTAAATTCCAAATGCAAGTTTGCCGCTGGAACAAATGCACCATCATCATTTTGTTCGACTGCTTGAAAACCAATATGTTGCAGTTGCGTCTGGCTTGGCTGACCAATTGTTATGGAAGAGTCAGCAGGTATATTAAAGTGTCCACATGATATAACGTGTATATTCAAATGGAAACCTTGTTCTATAGTTAATGTTCCAACTGCTACATTGCCTGGAAGATTTATTATATTAGCGTGGCCTACGTAATCAGACATTTTAAACCTCATTCATTATATGTTAACCCAACACGGGTAATGCTCATTTTGGAAGAAATGTTACTTTTTGTCAACGATTTATTTATGAAGCTAATTCAAGTATAAAGATTGGCTACTGCTAGCTTACCCTTGATTCTGAGAGTTAATTGGATCCGTATCGCCCGCAGCTTTTATTGTTGTATCGCCACTGAGGCTAGTATCATGGCTGATATTGAAATTTAGCACGGTGCCAGAGTTTTCTTGAGCAATGTCAATTTTTTCAGGCTGTTTTGGTCTCGGCGTATCTTTTCTTGAGCCGCCTTTAAGGGTAT
>JAYUHP010000168.1:0-1178 GCA_043766875.1 Rickettsiaceae bacterium | reverse complement strand
AAGGCCGTACACCCATGAGCTTAGCTTTATCTAATCTTCAAGCAGATATTATGACACTCTTGCTCAATTATGGCGCTGTTTTGGATGAAATATTATATGATAAGAAAACACCTCTCCAATATGCTTTATTCATGGATGATGCGAAAGTTGTAAAGCTCCTGCTCGATCATGCTGCAAATCCTAATGAAATATTTCATGATCATTATGGAGACAAAGCCGCTTTGCATGATGCTATTCGTTATAACCGCAGTGAAGCTGTTGTCAAAGCTTTGCTCGCATACGGTGCTGACGCTAACGCAGACTGGGAAGCAGGCAAGCCTTTGCATTATGCCGTATCTGGAAATAATGTAATTGCCATAAGAGCATTACTAGCTGCTGGCGCTGACATCAATGCGGAAAGCGTAATAATGGGAACAACACCTATAGAGATGGCTGAAAATAAACCAGCAATTCTTGCTCTTCTTACAACAGCTGCGTTATTGGATAGAAGTATGCCAGGTGGGAATAATGAAACAGCTCTAGCAAATATTAGATTGGCCTGTTTAGATGCCACGCAAGACGAAGCTGAGATGTTAGCATCACGTTATAATTTATCCGTAAAGAATAGTTTAGATAAAGGAGCAAAAACTTTGATAGACCACTTACGTCATGTAGATATAGCTCTTTCACTCAGTACTCCTGAAGAAAAAGCCACTATAGCTGAGGTATTTCATGGAGCTTCAAAATATAAAGATATGATTTTTGGTAAAGGTACAGTCCATGGGCCTGCATCACTGAGCTTCCTATGCGCTAAGGCGATAGTAGGAAATGATTTGACTGAAGGAGCGGAAGAAATCCTTTCTGGCACTACGTTAGACTTACTACATTTTGTACAGGATCTTTCAGTTGAGCCAGCCGGAGCACTAGCTGAGGGGGAATAAGTCGTCCTGCAAGCCCCCGCGACGTCATTGCGAAAAGCTTGAATAGAGCATTTGCGGATTCAAGCTTTGAAGCAATCCAGTTATATAATTGCTTGCGTAGCAGCACTAAAGAATTGCTTTGCAATAGTTATTTTACTGGGTTGCTTCGAAACCTGGCGCTGCAAATGCTCTGCCAGATTTCTCGCAATGACCTCGTAGAGAACTATTCCAATTATGCCATCAAAATGCTATATTAACTTCTTAGTTATATAAGAAATT
>JAYUHP010000167.1:0-3460 GCA_043766875.1 Rickettsiaceae bacterium | reverse complement strand
TGGTAATTCAATACCAGCAGCAATAAGAAACTTCACTACTCTTTCTGTAGGCTTAGCGCCTTTAGAAAGCCAATAGGCAATCCTGTCGTTCTTTAGAACAACTCTGCTTTGATCTTTATCTGTAAGCAATGGGTTATATGTACCCACTTTTTCCAAGAAATCACCATCACGTGGTGCTGTAGCATTAGCTACAACAATACGATAATAAGGAACTTTCTTAGCACCACCTCTGGCCAAACGAATCTTAACTGCCATTAAATTACCTATTTAATCTTTTCTTCTTTGAACATTACATGTTTTCTTACCCTAGGATCATATTTCCTAAAGGATAATTTTTCGGTTTGTGTCTTTGGATTGCGATGCTTTACAAGAAAATATCCCGTACCAGCAGTACTCACAAGCTTTACTAACACTGTTTTTGTCTTCTTAGCCACCTCTATACCCCTTGTAATTGAATCTGCTGTTTTTCTACTTACGTCTTTTGAGGAGTATGTAACCAGCCTATGTTTAATACAAAATTCGAAGGGGATTCTACACACAAAAACCCATGCAGTCAAGCAGGATTTGAAGGGTTTTATAAAAAACTTGAGAATATACCCACCATGATTGAAAATGATGAGTATAGATAGAAGATTCTTAATGACTCATGCCACCTTGCCCCCTTTTGGAAGAGCATCTTCTTTGCTCATTTGGGCCACCTCGAGAGATTAATTTATAAACTCAGTATAGTCCCATTTATTACTAAAGGTAAATATATTAATATCTAGGATGAAATATACTCATAACCATTGCTAAAAATGCTACATATATAGTAGGATCCATGAATCTACATATTATGAGCAACAAAAATGACCAAAAATATCCTACTGATTTGCATATTATTCGTATCAAGTAGAGCAAACGCTGCCTGCTTAGAGCATCAAATGGCAAAAATAGAACGCGCAGCCAGTACCAAAATTGGTATAAGTGCTATCCATATAGAAACGGGTAAGTTTTTCGCTTACAAAGCGGATGATCACTTCCAAATGGCCAGTACTGTAAAATTGCCAATCGCTGTTTATCTGCTGCATTTAAGAGAGCTTGGCCATCTCCAGCTAGAGAAAATGCTGGAAATTCAGCCATATGACCTATGTCCTGGCTCTGGGCTTATGGGCTATTATGCCACATGGCCTGGGCTTTCAATCTCTATATATAATTTGCTAGAATCCATGATGGCAATTAGCGATAACACAGCCACGGATATTATTCTGAAAGAACTAGGCGGCCCATCTGCCGTATATAAATATATGCAGCAAAAAGATTTTGGGGATATCCACGTGGATAGGTCAATGACCCAGCTTTACATGGATACCAGCGGACTTTATAGCTTTCCGCCGAAGCGTACTTGGACTCTAAAGCAATTTAAGGAATGGAGAGCGGCAGCCCCTAAGGAAGTAAAGTTGAAGCAATACCGTGCTCTGTATGAAGGAATAGAAGATACGGCAACACCAAAGGCGATGACTCATTTGCTTATAAGTCTACATAGTGGCGGGTTGATTAATGATGAGAATAGGGATTTTCTATTAGATATTATGAGCCATTCATGGGGGGATAGAATCAAGAAATTGCTGCCTCAGGACATCAAAGTGGCTCATAAAACCGGCACTTGGTATGATAACGATGTGGCGGGCACAGCATATAATTACACCAGCGATGTGGGGATAATTGCACTGCCTGACAACAAAGGCCATGTGGCCATTTCAGTCTATACATCGTCAGACAAAGGCTCTTCTGCAAAAAAACAGACTGAAGCTATAGGAAAGGTTAGTAAGTTGGTTTATGATGAGTTTATAGGGAAGTAATTTATAGAGATTTTTAGGTATTAATACCACAAAATCAAGTATTTTGTCGACGTATTAATATTAGTTACTATTTTAATTAAATGTTAATATCCTGGTCTTATACTCGGTTATGTAGACCTCATTAGGCTATTATTTTTACGAAAAGATTTAAAGGGGGAATGCAAGAAAACATCATCGATGGTTTTAAGCATCAAAGGCAAGGCACAAATCTTTTCATGAAAATAGCTGATGGGGTCTATACTAAACTCTCACCGATACTCATACGACACGCACGCAAAAACTCCTCGCCACTAACAGGGCTCTTTCCAGGGCGCTGTAATTTCTTTACTCGCAAAATGCCGCTACCGCAGGCAATATCCATAGAGTTACTCAGGATTATTCCTGGTGCTTTGCCAGAATTTGCTTTATTATATTCTGCCTCTAATATTTTGATATTCTGGTCTTTATATACAAAATATACACCTGGCCATGGAGTCATGCCTCTGATTTTACAATCTATGCTAAAAGCGCTATCATTCCAACTAACAAGACCTCCCTCCTTAGTAAGTTTGGGAGCATATACCAGCCCCTCTTCGCTCTGTTTAGTACGTGGTAAAGTCGCGATATTATCAAGCACTTTGATAAGTAAATCTGCGCCAATAAGGGCGCATTGATCATGCAGCTCTTTAAGAGTAATGCGGGGATCCAGCTCTATTCTTTCGCGCAATATCACATCGCCAGTATCAAGACCTGCGTCCATCTGCATAATGCAAATATCCGTTGTCTTATCTCCAGCGATGATGGTGCGCTGCAATGGGGCTGCACCTCTAAAGCGGGGCAAAGCAGATGGGTGGATATTCAAGCAGCCATATTTTTTTGCATTCAGAATCGCTTCCGGGATTATAAAACCATAGGCCACAACGACTATGATGTCAGCATCAATGATTTTTATTAGGTTAGTAGCTTCATCATTTCTTAAGGATTTTGGAGTGTGCAAGGGAATTTGATGCGCATTTGCCAAGAGATGTACAGGGGAGGGCCGTTGCTGCAAACCTCTATCACGCGGCTTCGGAGCCTGGGTAAAAACTGCGGTAACCTGGTGTTCGCTACCCAGAAGCCTTTGCATGGCTGGCACGGCGAATTCTGGCGTGCCCATAAATATTATTTTCATTCGACACCCTATTCAGCATTCCCAATCATGATGAGTATATCGGCTAAAATTGAAATATTTTAGCCGATTGATGATGAATTTTGTATTACTACTTACCCATAACAGCTGCAACTTCTGCTGCGAAGTCAGTTTCTTCTTGCTCAATACCTTCACCAAGCTCGAATCTAGCGAAAGCTGAAAGAGTAACTGGCGCGCCGATATCTTTAGAAGCAGCTTCCACCACTTCTTTGATTCTTGACTTGCCATCGATCACGAAAACCTGTTCTAGAAGCACGATTTCCTCGTAGAACTTACGAATACGGCCTTCAACCATTTTCTCGATGATATTGTCAGGCTTGCCTGAAGCTCTGGACTGCTCGGTGAAAATAGCTTTCTCACGCTCAACCAATACTGGATCCACCTCGGAAGTATTAAGCGCAGCTGGCCTTGCTGCAGCAATATGCATAGCAATTTGCTTACCCAAAACGGC
>JAYUHP010000166.1:0-9258 GCA_043766875.1 Rickettsiaceae bacterium | reverse complement strand
CATCACATCCTGGGGCTGGAGAAGGTCCCAAGGGTTCGGCTGTTCGCCGATTAAAGTGGTACGTGAGCTGGGTTCAGAACGTCGTGAGACAGTTCGGTTTCTATCTGCCGTGGGTGTTGGAAGTTTGAGAGGATCTGCCTTTAGTACGAGAGGACCGAGGTGGACGTACCTCTGGTGGACCAGTTGTCGCGCCCGCGGCATGGCTGGGTAGCTAAGTACGGACGGGATAACCGCTGAATGCATCTAAGCGGGAAACCCACCTCAAAACAAGACTTCCCCATTAGAGCCGTGATAGACCATCACGTTGATAGGCCAGGTGTTGAAGCACGGTAACGTGTGTAGCTAACTGGTACTAATAGCTCGATTGTTTTTCTTTGCTGATCGATTCTTGGTTGTATGCAGTATTAATTTACACATATGTATCCCGGCTTTTGCCGGAATCCAGAAAAGATGTTTCAGCTTTATCAACTATTACAGTTACAAGTGATCCCAATTTTCGGATATCAGGAAGCTTGTATAACTGGCTTGGTGGTTATAGCATTGGTGAAACACACGATCCCATTCCGAACTCGAACGTGAAACCCAATAGCGCTAATGGTACTACATCTTATGGTGTGGGAGAGTAAGTCGCTGCCAAGCCTGTTATGCAAGCTTTTTTTATTCCTAAAACCGTAACAATTCATTTATATTATCTTCATTGCAAGAAATCGTGCAGAGCATTTGCATAGTGTTATCATGACACCCACTATTAAGCTATGCTATAAGCCAGTCTCTGAGCTTCATCATCTGATGTTAGAGCATCGATAAACTCGTCAATTTGTCCTTCTTTGATTACCGCATCCATCTTATAAAGAGTCATATTGATTCTGTGGTCTGTGACCCGTCCTTGTGGGAAGTTGTATGTACGGATTCTTTCTGACCTGTCGCCTGACCCTATTTGATCCTTGCGAGAAGCAGCTCTTTCCGAGTCGATTTTATGTCTTTCTAAATCATAAAGCCGAGATCTTAGGATTTTTAGAGCTCTTGCCTTATTTTTATGCTGAGATTTCTCATCCTGCTGACAAACCACAGTGCCGGTTGGAATATGGGTTACACGGACGGCAGAATCCGTTGTATTTACGTGCTGACCACCGGCTCCTGAAGCTCTATATGTGTCAATCCTGATGTCCTTATCTTCGATATGCAAATCTACCTCTTCGGCCTCTGGAAGTACTGCAACAGTTGCGGCAGAAGTATGGATCCTTCCGCTAGATTCCGTATTTGGTACGCGCTGTACTCTGTGAACTCCGGATTCAAATTTCAGCCTAGCAAAAGCTCCAAGCCCCGTAATAATTGCTGATGCTTCCTTATATCCACCAATCCCTGTGTCTGAGATGGATAATATTTCAAATTTCCATTTACGGGATTCGGCATATCTTTGGTACATGCCAAATAAATCAGCTGCAAACAAAGCTGCTTCTTCACCTCCGGTTCCGGCTCTTACCTCTATAATAGCATTTTTATCATCAGCAGCGTCTTTTGGAAGAAGAGAAACTTTTACGCTACGTTCAAGAGTTGGTAAGCCGGTCTCTAAAGTAGCAAGCTCAGATTCAGCCATTTCCTTCATTTCTGGATCCATGGATGGATCGCTAAGCATTTCTTTTAGTTCAGAGATTTCTCTAGTAGAATTTTTATACTGAATAATCTTTTCAACGATTGGAGTTAGGTCTGAAAATTCCTTGGAAATTTTGACAAAATCATCTCCTACAACCCCAGTAGCAAGCTTTGCTGAGAGGTCTTCTGACTTGACTAATATTCTGTCTAAATTATCTATGAAGCTCATTCTTTGTTTCCAATATTATGTTTGAATTTTTCTAGATCACCATCCAGAAAAACATCAAAATTATCAGCAATACGGATAATTGCTTCATCTAGTATCTTCTTTTCGCTATTTGTAAAATTACTCAGCACATAGTCTGAAACTTGATCTCTATCAAGAGGTTTATCTATGCCGATTCTGATCCGATGATACGAATTTCCGATGGCCTGGTCTATGGACTTAATGCCGTTATGGCCCGCTGATCCGCCGCCTATTTTGTGTTTGATAAGGCCAGATTCCAAATCTAACTCATCATGCAGGACAACTATATCTTCTAGCTCAATTTTGTAATAATTTTTGACCTGTGCAACAGCCATGCCAGAATTATTCATATAGGTGGTAGGCTTGAGAAGAATTAGCTTATTGCCTTGATGGATGCCAGAAGCAAGATATCCGCATAGTTTGCTATGTTGTTGCCAGGAAAACCCATATTTTTCTGCCAAAGCGCAAACTGCACGAAAACCAATGTTATGCCTTGTAAGCTCGTACTGCGTGCCTGGATTGCCCAGGCCGATTACTAACATTTCAGTTATTTAGCTGGTGCCGCTGCTTCAGGTGCTCCTGCCGCTGCTTCATCTTCAGCATCTGCTTTACTGCCTCGTCCTGTGATTGATGCAACAACTAGATCCTTTTTGGTGGCCAATGTACATCCTTCTGGAAGAGTAAGATTTTGAGCATGAATAGATGAACCAATAGTCATATTACTTACATCGATAGTAATATTCAGAGGGATGTTATCCGCTGGACAAATGAGCTGTAATTTACGGAAAATAATATTAAAAAATCCACCACGCTTAACACCAACTGCACGATCCTTACCTTCAAATACAACTGGCACATCTACTTTCTGAGTTTTCTTGCCTAGAAATACGAAGTCCGCATGGCGCACTATGTCCGTTATAGGATGTAGCTCTACGGTTTTAGCCATAACCTTATGTTTCTTACCACTAATGTCTAGCTCTATAACTGTCGAAGTAAAGCCATGCTTACGGTAAAGCTTTGTAATATCCTTTTCAAGGACGGAAATTGAAACGGGCTTATGCTTATCGCCATAAATTGTTGCAGGTACTTTTCCTTGACGTCTTAGCGCTCTTGACGCGCCTGTACCCAAATTTTCTCTTGCTTCTGCAAGCAGTAATGCTTCACTCATCTTATATCCTTCAAATCTATAGAAAGATGCATCATAGCAAACTAGACATAAAATTCAAGCATAAAATCTATATTACACATAATCGGCTTGTAAAGAGCTTTCTCCCGTAGCTTGCAAAGAAGGATCATATAGATTTATGAGCATATTCAGGGCTTCAGGACCATCCTCTTCATACACTTGCTTCAGCAATGCTGGATTATTAAGGATAGGGTTATCATATTTAATTTCAGTACAGATCATTACAATACAGTGTTTGTGAGCAGCGGACTGAGCTGGGGGATCTTTTATATCTGTGATGATTGATTTTATTAGAGCATCGACAATATCCACTCCATTTTCAAATGTAATCTGATCCTTCATCCATTTGTAAATTAAAACGCATGCAGATTGATGAGCAAGCTTCTCAGGGCCTGTTTTAGATTTTGTCCCGGTAAATTTATCATGTACATGCTTTCCAAGCTCCTTGCATTGTGCAACCAAATGTTGGTGCTGATGTTCTGCTATGGTATCTACATTAACTGATAACAACTGCTCTTTTCTTTGTGGATGGAGAGTTGCTTCTCTAGCTAGTTTTTCTGTAATTTCCTCGAATTTATTGAGGTTTGGTGCTATCGCGAGCAGCTTGCTTGCTGCCTGCTGTAGATTTCTATGATGAACAAAGCCATAAGTGGCGGCTATAACATCTTTGACCACGTCGTTTCCGACTATTATAAAGGCTGTTAATATATCTTCAGCTAATATTATTTTAAGATCAGTGGCGGGAGCTAATAAACCACTGGAAATTGCATGAGCTGTAGCATATTGGGTGGTAAAAGTGGTAAGCAAAGTTTCATAATGCATTTTTAGTTTAGGATTAGCATAAATTTCCTTCATTTGCGCAGATTTTAGCTCAGCTTCGACATTTACCTTTCTTGCATAAGAGACTTCGCTACTGAGAACAGCAATTTGCTGCGACAGTGCTGCAAATCGTGCTTCTATATCGGGCACAACGAGCTTGGTTAGTTTTTCGACCAGCGGGGCTCGCGCTTCCAAGCTCTCCTTTATATAGGTTTGATTACCGGCAGATAAAACGGATTGTCCATCCTTCAAAAGCATATCTGCAATGTTCAAGCACTCAAGCGCATCTCCATCCATTTTTAAGGCAAGCAGAGCTTTGGCTTTATTGCAATGATATAATGGGTTATTATCCCTAGATATCGCTTCATTAAATGGCTCTATAGCTTCATTATATTTATCTTGAGCACTAAGTGCGAGCCCGAGGCCATCATAGGCGTGCGCTAATTGAGGCTTTGACGCAATTGCGCTTTTATAGGCTGATATTGCGCCATCATAGTTGCCTAGACGAATGAGAACATTCCCAAGGTCATTATATGTGGCGGCATCAGGGCTGATGGCAATAGAAGCATCATATTCCGCAGCGGCTTTGCCATATTGGCCCAAATCCTCAAATGCCATGCCTTTTCCTCTGTGATCATCGGCAGTTTGCGCATCACATTTAATAGCTTCCTCGCGTAACTCATCGGCTTGAGCTTTTTACCCTGCAACGCGAGCTGGCAGGCTTGAGTGGATAAAGCAAGTGGTTTAGAGACTGGCATAGTTACCTCTATAGTACTTATACCATTATCTCATTTTTTGTGGACCAACTCAAGAAGATTAAGAAATTAATCTAATTTTAAGGTTACTTTTATGTTTTAGCAACCGTTCAGCCATATCCTCACCCACCAGCGGAGGCCATGGCGGCGAAGTTGCAGATTTCGCTGCTGCTGGCGCCCATTTGCACTATTTGCACTTGCGATTTCAGACCAGTAAGGATCGGTCCGATAAACACGCCACCGGCAAGCTCCTCAAGTAGCTGGGTTGAGATTGAAGCGCAGGTTAGGTTTGGCATAATCAAAATATTCGCCGGAGTCGTGAGTCTCATAAACGGATATAGAGACCTTATCTCCGGATTCAGGGCAACCTCTGCGGTTACTTCTCCATCAAATTCGAAATCAACAGCGCGGGCTTCCAATATTCTAACAGCCTCTCTGATACGCTCATTTTCCTCCATTGATCTGCTGCCAAAATTGGAAGAGGAGAGTAGTGCCACTTTCGGCTTTTCACCCATGGATTTCACGATATCAGCTGCTTGCACTGCTATATCTGCCATTTGCTCTGCAGTTGGATTCTCATTAACGCTGCTATCGGCAATAACTATATTATGATCTTTGGACATGAGGATCGAATAGCTGAATACTATATTTCCATCAGCATGATCCACGACCTTTAATACGTCCTCCAAACAGGTTGAATAATTCTTTGTAAGCCCAGTTACCATACCATCGGCATCATCGCATGCGATCATACATGCGGCAAAAATATTACGATCAGTCTTGACCATACGTGCACAATCTCTATGCAAATAGCCCTTGCGCTGCAGTTTGCTATATAAAAATTCTATATACTTATCTATATGAGGATTTATTGCAGCGTTCATGATCTCTATTTCGTTTAAATCATAATCTACTCCAAGAAAATCCGCTTTAGCCATTATCCTATCAGGACGACCTATGAGAACTGGAATTGCACATTTGCTGTCCCTTATAAGAATAGCAGCTTTTATCGTCTCTTCCTCCTCCCCTTCAGCAAGAACTATCCTCTTGGGCTTGCTCCTAGCTTTTGTAAATACCCAATTCATGTGATTAGATGTTGGGTTTAGCCTGCTTTCAAGCTCTGTAATATATTTTTCAAAATCTATATTTTTAATTCCAGCTACGCCGCTTTCTATAGCAGCTTTGGCAACGGCTATGGGAATGGTTGTGATAAGCCTTGGGTCGAAAGGTACTGGAATGATATATTCAGGCCCATAGCGCATTTTTCTTCCCGAATAAGCACCGGAAACTTCATCAGGCACTGGCTGTCTTGCAAGCTTTGCAATAGCATGAGCTGCAGCAATTTTCATTTCCTCGTTAATTGTACTCGCCCTTACGTCAAGAGCCCCTCGGAAGATATATGGAAAGCCCATGACATTATTAACCTGGTTATTATAATCTGACCTTCCTGTTGCAATGATCGCATCTGGAAATACCTCCATAACCTCTTCAGGTGTAATTTCTGGATCTGGGTTGGCCATGGCAAAAATAATGGGATCATCATTCATTCCAGAGATCATATCCTTGGTCACTGCTCCCTTAACAGAAAGCCCTATGAACGCATCAGCACCAACCAAAGCTTCCCCTAAGGTTCTAGCATCAGTTTGAGCAGCATGTTTTGCTTTCCATTCATTCATGCCTTTTTCACGGCCATTATATATAACGCCTTGAGAGTCACATAAGATTACATTTTCATGCTTCACTCCCATGGATTTTAAAAGCTCTATGCAGGCAATTGCTGCAGCCCCAGCACCATTTACTACAATTCGCATTTCACCCATCTCACGGCCTGTTAAATGAGCAGCATTGATCATTCCAGCAGCAGTAATTATTGCGGTTCCATGTTGGTCATCATGGAATACTGGGATATCTAGCAGTTCCTTCAATTTTGCTTCTATTATGAAACATTCTGGCGCTTTGATATCCTCAAGATTAATGCCGCCCCAGCTTTTGCCCAAATATTTTACCACATTGATAAATTCCTCGGGATCCTCAGTATTTACTTCAAGATCGATGGCATCAATGTCAGCAAAGCGCTTGAACAAAACTGCTTTTCCCTCCATTACAGGCTTGGAAGCTGCGGCTCCAAGATTGCCCAGCCCCAAAACAGCTGTGCCATTAGAAATAACAGCTACCATATTACCCTTAGAGGTATAATCATAAATTTTGCTTTCATCTTTAGCTATTTCCTCGCAAGGAACAGCCACGCCTGGGGAATATGCCAATGATAAATCCCTTTGGGACATTAAAGGCTTGGTCGCATGAATAGCAACCTTTCCTGGCTTTGGGAATTTATGATAATCTAGTGCTTCTTGAGCTAATGTTTTGTCTTCCATGTTAATACTCCTTAGCAAGTCCCAAATTAATCCTACGTCGTCACTGCTGGGCTCACCTATTAGAATAGGCATCGCTCCTTGGTCCTAGTATTATTTATTTGGGACTTGCTATATAATTATAAGGTCCTATGACCTGATTCCGCTACACTATAGCATATTTTAAATCTCATTAAGGGGTTACTTGAAAAAAAATGCAAAAAAGTAAAAATATTTTTTGGGGGAGGGTATGAAAGCCAATTTATAAGGGAGATTTCTTAAAAGTACTTCATAATTTTTCTATCAAGAGTAAGTAATGGCATGGATGTTACTTTTGATTGAGCAATTAGCAATCTGTCGAATGGATCGCGATGGTGATGAGGTAGTTTTAATATCATATCAATGTGCTTTGGAGTAACATGAAGCCATTTAAAACCACTATTCGTAATCTTATTTGATAGATTATTATGTATGTTGAGCTTGCCTAAAGATTCTTTTATTGCTATCTCCCAGTAAGAGACGATGCTGACGTAATATTCGGCATCTGGCTGTGTCATTATATTGTAAAGCTTGCTACCAAGGCTTTTGATATCGTTAGTAATGGTAAAAATCAATACGTGGGTATCTACAAGGTATCTCATCTAAAATACTTCATCATCTCTTCAGGTAGCTCATCATCGAAATCATCACTTATCTCAATTTGACCTTCCATCAAACCAAATTTGAGCGGAGTATGTTGTGACTGATACTTTATCATCTTGACCACTGGCTTACCATTCCGACATATCATGACAGTTTCATTGCCATCTTCTACCATGGTAACGTACTTTGATAGGTTTGTTTTGGCATCATGTATATTAGCATATTGCATAATCTTTCTCCTTTCAGGCTAGTTAGGTCTAGTCTAGCTTAGCTTAGCTAAGTTAAGAATTCAAGCGCTAATATTATTTATTTCACACCAAACCTACGCTGGGACTTCACCCTCAATAAAATCTGAATCTGATCCATTCCCTCCAATTTCTACTCTCATTTTTTTCTTCAATTATGTAATTTACAAATTCTGGATTCTGATATAAAACTCATGCATAATCAACAGAAATATTATGCAAGAACAAAATTTGAATCGCTCTTTCTCAAGGCGCATTGGCAAGAGCCTGTCGAGCACGCAAAAGCAGGCCATAGATGAAATGTTACCTGAATATACCATAAAGCCTCATGAAATTACTAGTTGCGTAGCTGAAATTGGGATTGGCATGGGAGAGCATTTCGTGAACCTGGCTAGGCAGAATCCGAACAAGCTACATATCGGGTTTGAGCCTTATCTCAATGGTATAGCCAATGCTTTGCTACTTGCAAAAAAACATGAAATAACAAATATAAGGCTTTGGCCGGATGATATGGATTTGGTTTTTAAGGATATCCCTGATGCGGCAATCCAAAAATTATATATATTATTTCCTGATCCCTGGCCAAAAACTAAGCAGAAAAAGAGACGCATAGTCTGCCCAGAGAGACTTGAGTTATTTGCTAAGAAGTTGATTAGTGGTGGGATGCTTTATTTTGTGTCTGACATAGATGATTATACGAAGTCAGTTGTGAAATTATTATCCCAAAGCCCATTTTTTGAGCTGAATGCTAATCCGGATAATATACCTCATGAGAATTATATAAAAACCAAATATCATCAGAAGGCTGAAAGCGAGAGCAGGGTAGCAAGGTTTATTAGTGCCGTGATGTCGTCATAGAAATAGAAGCAGCATGTAGGCCGTTGCTAAATTCCTCTTTTAAGAGATTGTTGATTTTACGGTGCTTTTCTACAAGCCCTATATCTCCAAAATTATCGGAAATAATAATTTTTAAATGTGTATATTCGCTATTCGGGTTATGGCCAGCATGCCCATAATGCATATGAGTTTCGTCAAGAATCTCCAGATGATCAGGATTCAATATAGATAAAGCTTCTTTTATTCGCTCAATCCTGTTCATTTCTTACCGCATTCATCAGCAAATTCGCGAATAGTGCGGTCAAAAGCCACCAGCTTTGCCATATTCCGAATGATACCATTCCTATGAAGAAATAATTGATAAAAGCCGCATGAGAAGCTGCACCGAAATTCACAGAAGAGGCAGAAGCGGCTCGTATTTTCTTAAGTAAGCTCCATATATACCATATTGATATTATTAAACCTATTCCTCCCATCTCGAGCCATATTTGCAGCACGTTGTTGTGAGGATGTCTAGGGAGGGTATGCAGCATTATCCCCTGGTAATCTATCATGTCTGAGTTTAGCACAGGAACGTATTTTG
>JAYUHP010000165.1:0-1222 GCA_043766875.1 Rickettsiaceae bacterium | reverse complement strand
AGGTTCCTACCTGACAAAGCCATAGATTTGCTGGATGAAGCCGCAAGCCGTCTAAAGATTGAGATTGCAACCAAGCCTGAAGAGCTTGACGAAATGGACCGTAGGATTATCCAGCTTAAGATCGAGCAGGAAGCTTTGAAGAAAGAACCAGATGAGGCTTCAAAGAAGCGCTTGGAAATATTGAGAGAGGAGCTACAAAAGCTGGAAGCTAAATCTCATGATATGACTACTGCCTGGAATGCTGAGAAATCGAAAGTTTCAAGCTCTCAAAAGCTAAAAGAAGAGCTAGAAAAAGCGAAAATGGAACTGGAAAGGGCTGAGCGCAGTGCGGATCTCGCTAAAGCCGGTGAGCTAAAATATGGCGTAATACCTGATCTGACCAAGAAAATCGCAGATTGCCAAAATCTTGCGTCTGGCAATCTAATACGCGAAGTAGTGACCGATGAGGATATTGCTGTAATAGTTTCCAGAATTACAGGGATTCCGGTCGATAAAATGCTTTCCAGTGAGAAGGACAAGCTGCTGAAGATGGAAGAGGCTTTGGGACAATATGTAATAGGTCAGGAAGATGCCATCAAAGCGGTGAGCGATGCTGTAAGACGTGCAAGGGCCGGGTTGCAGGATATCCAGCGCCCGCTTGGTTCATTCCTGTTTTTAGGCCCAACTGGGGTTGGTAAAACTGAGCTCACCAAAGCTCTAGCCACGTTCTTATTTGACGATAGGAGCGCGATATTACGTATAGATATGTCTGAATATATGGAGAAACATTCTGTCGCAAGGCTGATTGGCGCCCCTCCAGGCTATGTTGGATATGACCGGGGTGGATATCTAACGGAAGCCATAAGACGCAGGCCATATCAGGTGATATTGTTTGACGAGGTGGAAAAAGCTCATCCTGATGTATTTAACATCTTGCTGCAGGTGCTTGACGAAGGGCGCTTGACCGATAGCCAAGGTCATGTTGTAGATTTTAGAAATACAATAATTATCCTGACCTCAAACTTAGGTTCAGAAATCCTCTCTTCTGATGATATGAACAAAGATATCGAGATTGTGAGAGAATCGGTGATGAAGATCGTGAGAAATACTTTCAGACCGGAATTCTTGAACCGCTTGGATGAGATTATCCTGTTCCATAAGCTAAGCAAAGAGCATATGGGAGATATAGTCAAGATCCAGCTGCGTAGCCTTGAGACAAGCCTCAAGCAGCAGGATATCAAGC
>JAYUHP010000164.1:0-1236 GCA_043766875.1 Rickettsiaceae bacterium | reverse complement strand
TGACAGCAGTTGCCTATGAATCCAAAAAAGCAGAACAGGGTGGCGGTAAGATCTATTCCATCGCTGCCATATCTTCTGAGAAGAAGGTTCTTATTGGGGTTGATGTATTTTTTGACATAGATGAAATGTCAGCAGCTTCAATTGCTAGTACCATAGGGAAAGTCAATGCTGGCAACTTACAGTTGAAAACCGTTGCTTCCAAAGGGCTAAAATTATGGCCGTCAGATGAGGATGTGAAGTCTGTTTCAGACCATTGGTGCTGTCGTTTTATGAGCACAAAAGATGGGGAGACAATATCGCATGCTGATATATCAAAGCTGCTTGATGCTTTGGCAGCTAAGAAGTTGGATTTTATCAAGATAGAAAATTTGTATAATTTTGGAGAAAACAGAGGCTATAGTTTAGCGCAGGGGGAGTGAAATAGGATGTCATCCCGGCGTAGGCCGGGATCCAGTGCTAAAAAATACCGTCATCCCGGAATTTTTCGAAGAAAAATATCCGGGACCCATAACCTTAGCAGTTGAGATAATACTCAGCTGCCTAAGGTTATAGGCCCCGGGTCTCCAGGCTACGCCAAAAGGCTTCGCCTTGGCAAGTCGCCCGGGGTGACGATTTTGAAGAACAATTCCGGGATTGCGCGTATAAAAAATTCCTGGATGAGGCATTTTTATTAACCATTGATTAATCTTTTTATTGTATAAACAACCGCAGGTAATATTAACTATGGTTGCTATTATGCAAAATTTTAAGAGAGTAATGAGGCTTGCACGCCCATTTGATAGAATAAAAGCTAATGCTAATACTCCTGAAGCCGCACTGTTTATGGCCCTGATATCGCAGATGATTATAGATGCTTCAAATATTTCGTCTAATAAGGAGCTGATTAGGGATGAAAAGATAGCAAAAGAGTGGCTACGCGAGGATAATGATGATTTGGATTTTATCTGCGAGATGGTAGGATTAGATAAGCGAGATATTTTAAGCTGCGCATATAAGCAGATAGAGGAACATAGAATGGCAGCTGGGTTTAGCAATTTGAATTTACTAATGTGGAGTGGAGGGGTGGCAAAAAACCATGGTTGATACACCCAATATAATCACTAAAGTCATAGATTTAGTCACAGGTAAAAAAGCTGATACAAGCAATGCTATTGATCAACCTTCTCCGCCTAAAGAAACGCCTAAGCAGGGGTTAAGTGCCCATCCAGAGCCCATGGATCCAAGTCGTTTTGGTCC
>JAYUHP010000163.1:0-3587 GCA_043766875.1 Rickettsiaceae bacterium | reverse complement strand
TCTTCAGCTTTGCTTTTCGAGATTCCCTCGTAATGCTCTCCAGACCTTAAAACATGGCCATAGCCTATTGTTAAGAATCCTGCAGGGCAAATATATACAACAGGGCTAAAACTCTCGAAAGCTTTGATCAGGTCAAGCCCTTTGTCAGATGTAAATGATATCATAATTATTTCTCCTATTTTTCTTCCGTCACCCCAGAATTTTTCGAAGAAAAATATCCGGGGCCTATAATCACAACAATTGAGATTATCTCAAATGCTTTAGGTTATGGATCCCGGATAATTGCTAGGCAATTTCCGGGATGACGGTGTTTTTATTTCCTCTTCTTACTAAATGTTCTCTGCCCAAAGTAAAAGCTGATGATGCCTGCAAAAATTGCTTGGTCATCAACATTCCATATCACATCGATATATTCAATCAAAAGCGCATGACTGGTAATATATTTATATTGTATAACCTTAATCGCGGCATACATCATAAAGAAACTATATGCCAGAACAGGCCGGACAGAGCCATTCAGCCCATCAATCCACCTAATTCCTGTATTATAGGTTGAATAAAGTGTAATTTGTTCAATCATATCGCGTGAAAGCTCTATCTCTTGAAGCGTCTTTCCCTGAGCGCTCTGGCTGAATTGTATCTGCATAGATAAAATATCCAGCTCATGCTTCTTGTCGTGTTTATCCTTTAAAAATTTTATCACCTCTGGAATTATCGATGTGACAAACCCAGCGATGGATGCAAGTAATGTGATCATAGTTTTCTCCTTTGTTTTGTTATTCCTCCGCGTCACCCCGGAATTTTTCGAAGAAAAATATCCGGGGCCTATAACCACTACAGCTGAGTACTATCTTAACTACTAAGGTTATGGGTCCCGGATAATTGCTACGCAATTTCCGGGATGACCGCGCTTTTACTCCTGGATCCCCGCCTACGCGGGGATGGCACCGCACAACAATAATAACCACCAAAAAAATCTCATTAAGGGGTTATGAGAAAAAAAGTGAAAATATTTTTCGATAGAGTAAAAACTTGCTTTATCGGTAATTTATCGGCATAATGTAAGCATGATCAATGCCTATAAATTGCTGATATTATGCCGATAAATTTTGAACCAAACTACAAAATCACCTCGAAAATTGCAAATGACCTCATGCGTATAGAGGCTGCAAAGGAGAAGGTAATGTACCTACCGCTAACTCCTATGGTTCTTGCATCACTCCGCGAAACAGCACGGCTTTACACGACTCATTATTCTACAATGATTGAAGGCAATAGCCTTTCGCCAGACCAGGTTGAGGATGTTTTAAAGCATGAGGGGCATTTTCCTGGTCGTGAACGCGACGAACATGAGGTGAAAGGCTATTATGCAGCATTAGCACAAGTTGAAAAATGGGCCGCTCAAAGTAATCCTGCAACAGAAAAAATGATCCAGACCCTGCATGCTCTTGTCATGGCTGATGGTAGATCAAAAGTACTACCCACATCTTACCCCGATGGTCAAAATGTTATTCGTGACGGAAGGACCAGGGCCATTGTATATATGCCACCTGAAGCAAAAGATGTTCCAAAATTGATGAAAGAGATGGTCAATTGGATTGCTGGGAGCAATGAAGCACCATGTGCTGTAGTTGCAGCTATCGCTCATTATCAATTTGCTACGATTCACCCATATTATGATGGCAATGGCCGTACAGCTAGGCTCCTTACAACTTTGATTCTGCATTTGGGTGGATATGATTTAAAGGGACTTTACTCACTGGAAGAATATTACGCTCGCAATCTTGGGGGCTATTATGAGGCGATAAGCGTTGGTGAATCCCATAATTATTATATGGGACGAGCAGAAAGCGATATCACCAAGTGGGTGGAATATTTTATAGAAGGTATGGCTGTTTCGTTTGAGAATGTACTAAGGCGTATGGGCGATGAGAACAGACATGGTTCGCCAGATCAAAGCCTACTGCTTCGCAAGCTTGACCCAAAACAGCGGAAAGCGTTGTCATTATTTCAGGAATTCGAAACCATCACCAGTAAACAAATAGGCGATTTATTCGGTTTCAAAACACGTACAAGCGCGAATATTTGCAAGGAATGGGTGGAAGATGGGTTTTTGGAGATTGTCAATTTTTCGAATAAAAGCAGGAAATATAGGCTTGCTGCGAAATTTGAGGAATTGATTAAGTGATGACGTCAAAACCCAACCCCCTCGATACTGCAAAGCAGCTTGTGATAACTGACATCCGTAATACGAATGCTATAGCTCTTATCAAAGACATAAAGCACTACAACATCCCCTGAAGCGATCTCCAACAAATGGGTGATCATTATGGTGATTTTGAATCTTTTACTCTCCTCCAAAGCAGAACCAAGGATCATTGCGCACAGGATTTGGGCAGAGTTTTCATCCATAGAGATAGGAAGATTTAGCTCATAAATCTGCGTGTTTGTCACCTGGTTAGAAAAAAATCTTACAATATTATTGCGGTAAGAATTTGCTAGGTCTAAGAAGCCAAAAGTAATTTCTGATATGATATTATCCTTGGATATTTTGGTGATATTTATTATATCTTTTTGTTTTACAAGTTCGCCTGAATCTAGCTCTTTGGAAATACGGCTTCCACGCTTTGTGAACTCTATTAACTTCCTGTAATTATGGGTAACATCGAATAAATAAGCAAGCCTTAACAAAGCCATAATATCCCAAATACTGCTTTGCTCTTTGAATACTAACCCATGGACTGCCTCATCAAGATCGCTTATTTTGACATTTCCAGCATCTATACCTGCTCTTTCGCATAGAGCCAATATGATACTGCCCAAGTTGCAGAAGGATAATTTTCCGCTAACCCAATGGCCACGCAGCCAGCAATTAGAATCCCTCCAAGCCTTCGAATGGGGGAAAGCGGGAAATGGGCGCGCATCCCATGTCCAAAGAAACATATTTTCTACGAATTCACTGCCTCGCCAGTACTCTAGCGTAGCTTTAATAGCTTTTCTCTGAATTGCAAAATCCACAGCAGAGTTTGAATATTTAGGCACTCCACCGTCCAAGCAATTGGGATCATAAAAGATGTTCGGCTTATTCGGCGCTTTATCAATGGAAGGAAATCCAAATTCCGTAAACCATATTTTCTTGCATCTCGGGCGCCAAGCACTTCTGCTGCCATCCGCATTGATATGGTAATTCTTCCACCAATATTCGATATTTTTCCAGGCCCATTCAGGAGCGCTGTCGTCAAACCCTTCGCCGCTTTTCCAGCCATTTTTGATGGAATCTTCAGATATATTCGAGCTGGCAGAGTTAGTCAGAGGAAAATATGCATCAATCCCAACCACATCGATGGCATCACAGCTCCACAGCTCATCCAAATTATACCAGCCACCATCTGTATGATGATATTCCGACCAATCTGCTGCATAGGTGACTATAACAGAAGAGCCTAGTATGGCGTTGACTTCGCGCGCAAGACAAGTAAGCTCATGAATGGCAGCTGGTATTTTCGTTATGGACTTAAGCTCAGATCCAATCACAAATGCATCCACTTTGCCACGAGCCAGCCTAGCATAATGTAGGATGAAGTTTT
>JAYUHP010000162.1:0-3598 GCA_043766875.1 Rickettsiaceae bacterium | reverse complement strand
ACATCTTGCACGTATCTTGAATTTGAATAGTGGAGGAATTATATGTCATCCATAGTATTACGTAAAGAGATGAAAGATTATGAATAATAAATTGTCATTACCAGTTTTAGCCCTAAGGGATGTTGTATTGTTCCCCGGAACAGTGGCTCCCCTATTCATAGGCAGGAAACAATCAGTGGATGCACTAAATGCTGCCAAAAAAATTGGTAATGGGGATTATATTCTATTAACCTCACAAAAAAAGTCAGAAACTGATGATCCAAAGCCAAATGACCTCTATAAAATTGGTGTCATTTCCAAGATAATTCAGACTGTAAAGCTTCCTAACAATAGCCTCAAGCTTTTGGTGGAAGTGGAACAGCGCGTGAAACTATCATGGCTTGATAATGGGAAATTTCCTGTCGCCACATATGTTCCAATGCCTGACGAAGCTATAGAAGATCTGGATGAATTGGATATAGTTATATCTGATGTCCTAGAAAAATTTAACGAATATGTTAAGCTTAACCGTAAAATTAATCCCGATATTCTGACCACTATAGTGGGACAAAAAAACCCTACCTATGTGACCAATATTGTTGCATCCCATCTAACCTCCAAAATAGCAAATAAACAAGAGTTAATGGAGATAACGAATATTGAGAAACGTGCAAAAGCTTTGCTTTCGCTTATAGATACAGAAATATCTTTGATAGAAGTCGAGCAGAATGTACAAAGCCAGGTCAAAAAACAGATTGAAAAGACCCAGAGAGATTACTTTCTGAACGAGCAAATGAAAGTCATTCAGAAGGAGCTCACTGGTCATGATGATAAGACTGATATTGCTGAGTTTGAAAAAAAGATCAAAACTCTAAAACTATCTGCTGAAGCTAAAGAGAAGGCCGAAAGCGAGCTACGCAAGCTTAAAGCCATGAACCCTATGGCTTCTGAATCATCAGTGATCCGCAACTATTTGGATACGCTCTTATCAATGCCGTGGGGGAAAGAGGATAAAGCCAAAATAGACATCACCAAAGCTGCCGAAGTTTTGAATAGAGATCATTTCGGCCTGGAGAAGGTAAAAGAACGGATTATAGAATATCTGGCCGTATTGCAGCGCTCAAAATCACTCAAAAGCCCGATATTATGCTTTGTTGGCCCTCCAGGGGTTGGTAAAACATCTTTAGTCAAATCCATAGCGGAGGCTGTCGGAAGGAAGTATACGAAATTTGCTTTGGGTGGCGTCCGTGATGAGTCTGAAATTAGAGGGCATAGGAGAACTTATTTGGGATCAATGCCAGGTAAAATTGTCTCTGCCATAAAAAAGATCAAGACTAATAACCCAGTAATGCTGCTGGATGAAATAGACAAAATGGGCTATGACTTCAGGGGCGATCCGGCTTCGGCGCTGCTCGAGGTTCTGGACCCAGAGCAAAATAAGCATTTCTCTGACCACTATCTGGATATCGAATATGATCTGTCTAAGGTAATGTTTATTGCCACGGCAAATTCTTATAACCTCCCAAGAGCCTTAATAGACAGGCTTGAGATAATAAATATCTCAGGATATGTGGAGGATGAGAAGCTGCAAATAGCCAAGGACCATCTAATACCAAAGCAGCTGAAAATGCATAGCGTCAAAAAAGGTGAGCTGATTATACCAGATGACACACTGCTTGAGATGATACGTTACTATACCAAAGAATCGGGCGTACGAGGCCTTGAGCGTGAGATAGGGTCCTTAACCAGAAAATCTCTCAAAAAATTACTCACTGAGAAAGATCTTAAGTCTATAACAGTTAAACCTAAGGATTTGGAAGAATATCTGGGGGTTCAAAAATATAGATTCGGAGAAGCTGAAACAAAAGACCAAATTGGTGCTTGTACTGGACTTGCTTATACGGAGCTTGGCGGAGATCTTCTTACAATTGAAGCTATAACCATTCCAGGCAAGGGAGAGATTAAAGCAACTGGCAAGCTTGGAGATGTGATGAAAGAATCAGCTCAAGCAGCCTTCAGCGTTGTACAGTCTCGCGCGGAAAGCCTCGGGATAAAAGTTAAAGATTATAAGGACAGAGATATACATTTACATGTTCCAGAAGGAGCTGTACCGAAAGATGGACCATCTGCAGGTATTGCAATATTCACCACAATAACCTCACTTCTGACTGGAATACCAGTGAAGAAAGCCGTGGCAATGACAGGGGAAATTACACTCAGGGGCAATGTTCTGCCCATAGGCGGCCTAAAGGAAAAGCTTCTAGCTGCTAGCCGCGGTGGGATTAAAACGGTGATTATACCTAAGGAGAATGAACGCAATCTCAAGGATATCCCAGCAAGCATCAAAGATCAGCTGAAGATTATTCCTATATCTACAGTAGACGAACTGCTGGATATTGCTTTTACTAAACGACCTGGGAAGAAATGATGAGTATAAATCTGGAGACAAAGATTATAATTTTGCTACTTGATGTCTCCGGTATGTGAAGTAAACCACTACTTAAACCCCATTGCTATCAAATACTCCTCTGAGGATTCCTGCCTGCTGGATTTAGGCTTGAAATGTTTGACGCTAGTGAATTTTTGCTTTACTTCGTTTAAGAGAGTTCCTTCTGCCCCACCTTTGAAGATTTTGGCGATAAAATGCCCTCCTGGCTTCAATATGGTATAGGCAAATGCTGCGGCTCTGTCGCATAAATCAATTATCCGGATATGGTCCGTAGCCCCATGGCCTGTCGTGTTGGCAGCCATATCGCTCATCACTATATCCACCTTGCCACCCAATGCATCTGTGATCACCACAGTAGCATCTGAATCGGTAAAATCTTTTACCATTGTTAATACCCCTAGCAATGGCGCTATCTCCAAAAGATCCACTGCTACAATGCTTGGGCTATCTGGCTTAGAAGCTATGAGCTTAGCAGATACTTGGCTCCAACCACCTGGCGCTGCGCCAAGGTCAAGTATCTTCATGCCTTTTTTGAAGAGCTTAAATTTATCATTGATCTCCACGAGCTTGAATGCCGCCCTAGAGCGATATCCCTCGCTTTTAGCCATCACAACAAATGGATCATTCAGCTGTCTTCTCAGCCAGCTAGTGGAGGATTTTTTCCTGCCCTTAGCAGTTTTGACCTTAACGACTTTACTACGTATATTACTGCTCATTAGGAGCCCTGTATTCCAGACGAACCTTGTCTAGAAGGGAGTTGATGAATGGGATTTCTGATTGCTTCACTAAGCTGGAACCTATATTGGTAAACTCGTTTATTACAACCTTATATGGCACATCAGGGAAATATATCAGCTCGGCAATACCCACTCTAAGAAGAGAGGCAAGTGATATATGCAGATTTGAATAGCTCCATCCGTCTGAAAGATATTTCTTTATAGCCGCATCTATAGTGTCCAGATGGTTGATTGTTTCCGTGATTAATTCCTTACAATGGGTGCGATGTAATTTTACAGATACTCCTTTAGGAATATCAAATTCTTCGTTAAAATCCTTACTTGCATAGGATAGCATAATGGAGTCTATGAGTCTAGGCAACGTATCCAGACCATTATTCATCTCAAACTGGTATAAGGCTTGGACGGCCGCGATACGAGCTACAGTTTTGTA
>JAYUHP010000161.1:0-9531 GCA_043766875.1 Rickettsiaceae bacterium | reverse complement strand
TCTACCTACGCCAAGGCTTCGGTAGACACTCATACGCTATAAGCTTCTGGCCTGCCGCCCGAAGCTTTAGCGTAGGGTGGGTCCCGGATATTTTTCTTCGAAAAATTCCGGGATGACGATTAATAGTAAACAAACTATAAAAAATTAGTTAATATCCATTAAAAACCCCTTGACCAATTTAGAAAAAAATGATAAGTTGGCTCAATTAATTTAAAATTTAAAAGACAGGAGTATATTATGTCAATGGAAGCAACAGGAACAAGATTTAATAACGAGGGTCTTACAAAGATTTTCGATGCTCTTAAGGAACCTGGAATAAGCTTGACCACTGTTAATGAAAATCAATTTCTTTTTCATTCTGATAATGATAGGGATCTGGAAGTATTTCAGGCTCACTTGAATGATAGTGATTATATTCAAACCAGAATTTTACCAGCTGTATCACGGGAGATGTTACAAAGGGGCCATAGGCCTGCGCCAAAGGCTAAAACTTCTAATCCAATTTGGAAATTATCAGGGCAGGACTTCATGGCAAAAATGTTTGATGCAGATTATCTAGAAAGTTTACATCTTGCCCCGACTCAATTTAGTTATAATGATGTATCTCGCATGGCAAGCTGTAAGTTGACTGCAAAACATCCTGGAGCCTCACATATAAACCTGGGGCGTGTTCAAACCTTGCAATATGCTTTGACAAATATAGATAGGGTAGTTTCTGCTCTAGATGGTTCTGAAACAGCAATAAATTCTGGCGATGAAAAATCACCACTTAACGATTCAGCTAAAACTATATTATCTTATAAATACGATTGCATTGACCTAAATGTTACATTTAATTATGGCTATCTTCAGGCAGAATATAAAAAAGCACGTGCTGCTGATGAAGCTACAGAACTTCTTGTTTCCTCTACAACCCAGAGAGATCATACTCTCAGCACAGATAGTGTGTTAGAAATGCTCAGAGAGCTTGCGCCATCGGGTGTAGTAGGCATCAAGCAAGAGGATGGAAAAGTTTTGCCTGTGATTTTAGGAAAAGAAGAAGAGGTAACCGAGCCACCAGTAGAGACTTCAGAGAAGCATGGAGCTGCTGCGGAAGAAGCAGCTCCTGCTCCAAGACAAAAACAAGAATTTCACTCATGGCTTGATGCTAGTGGTAGCATGGGGAATGTTATGGAGCCTTTCAAACAGCAAATCTCTTCTCTGATGGACAAAGTTGCTGTAAAAATGTGTAAATCCTCTCAAGATTTTAGCTTAGTGCCTTATTCTTTTAGTGATAGTTGCCGTGTTGTATGTTTCAAAGGAGAGAGGTTCGAATATTCGACACTGGATGCACCTAAAAGGACGAATTTTACTTCTGATACAGCTTATGATAATGCAATTAACGTATATGCTACAGCCTTAGTACAAAACGCAAAGGAGTTTGTATCTACTTTTGCTGTTACGGGTGGTACTCCTTTATATGCAGCTATGGATCATGCTTTTCAAAATATTACTGAGAGTTATACTAAAGACGATAAAACTAACTGCTGTCTAATATTTCTGACAGATGGAGAGGATGGGGCTAGTGTACAAACCACCTCAACAATGGATACTGTTGTGAAATCTGCCGAAGCCGCAAGAAAAGGTCACCCAGATTTAAGGATATTTCTTATTGGTTTTGGAGATGGATCAGATGCATCAGCACGATACATGAAAGATATAGCCTCAAATACTGGTGCCATATATATACGTATGCAAGACCCAACGGATATGTCTGCTCTTGATCAGTATATCGAGAGCATTACTGTACCTCAAGCAATTATTCAAACTGATGAAGGTGGTATGCAGCAAATTGCTGATGACGGTAGTATGGTAGTTGCTGGCGCTGCATCAATTGATAAGCAATGGACTTTCAGAGATACCCCTTATACATGGGGTTGGGATGCAGCAGCAGATGCTGACATGCCGGCTCTAGCACCGTTTGACGATCATGTTAATGTAATGGGAGACGACTAAATCACCACAATCCCAATAGCTTCCACCAAGCAGAGCCTGCCACTGTCCAAATTGCGAGATAGACCAGGCTCATGCTAAATCCTATATAGCACCATGTTTTTATACTAATATATCCTGGGCCGAAAAAAATTGGTGCACTGGCTAGGCCAAAATGTGTCAGACCTGAAGACATAACGGATAAAAAGGTCAGCATCAAAGCCGCAACCTTACCTGGTATTCCAACATCCATAAGCAGCAGAACGAATGTCGGAAAAAAGACTGTAATATGGGCTGTTGCGCTGGCAAATATATAATGGATATAAAAATAGATTAGGGAAAGCATTAACACCGCCATAAGGGGTGAGAAATCCACGAATAAAAGCTTCAGCTTGCTTCCAAGTAAAGCCATTATACCAAATTTGGCCAGGAAGCCCGAAATCATCAAAAGATGGGCAAACCATATAAATGTATGCCATGCAGCCTTATTGTCTATAGTCTCCTCGAAATTGACCAACCTACAAATCAGCATCAAGCTGTAACCCATTAAAGCGGTGGTGGCTGCGCTAATGCCAAATAATTCCTTGCCAAAGATCCAGAAGAATATGAGTAGCGCAAAAATGGCCAGCATCAGTATTTCGCCATGGCTTATAGATCCCATTTCTTTAAGCTTTTGGTGAGCTAGCTTCGGAGCTTCTTCCGATTGTTTAATAGCTGGGGGATATAGATAGTAATATATGACAAGGGGCATGATAATAAGGCATAGAAGGCCTGGGACAAATGCTGCTATTGCCCAATCAAACCAGCTTATGCTAATACCTGCAAAGCTAGCCAATTTCACAGCAACAGGATTTGCTGCCATTGCAGTTAGAAACATGGCGCTGGTAATGACATTGGACTGCAGACATACAGCCATAAAAAATCCACCATTTTTATTGTGCGTCATATGATGGCCTTTATTAGCAAAAGCGTTAGCCAAGGAACTTGCTATAGGAAATAGAATTCCACCACCACGCGCTGTAACGCTAGGAATTACTGGCGATAAAACTAAATCCGTAAATACCAAGCTATATGCTAGGCCCAAAGTATTCTTTCCCAGCAGCCTAATGAGCATATAGGCGATACGGTTTCCAAGACCCGTCTTTATGAACCCCTCCGATATGAAAAATGCCAACAGAATAAGCCAGACAATCTCGTCAGCAACGCCACTAAGACATTCAACCAAAGTAAGCGTTTTCGTAACTACGCAAACTAACACGCCAAGCGAGGTGATCGCCCCAATTGGCAATGGATTGAGAATCACCCCTAAGATGATACAAATAAATATTATAAATAAGTGCCAGGCTTCTGTTGTAGCCCCATCAGGAGTGGGAAGAGCCCAGATTATCGCTCCAAAGGCTATTATGGATATTAATGTAAGATTTTGTGAGAAGATTTTATTTTTTGTCATAGCTTTTAATATATTTACTCTCCTTTTCTAATATGTTTAGACCAACTATTCAATATATATCTGAAATGGTTTTATAATTTAATGGCATGGCCCATAATTGCATAACATACCTTAAGATATTCTTATCAAAAATTGACAAAACGACTAAAATATGTCATCTTCTCCACATTAAAATAAGTATTTATAAGATTTTATGAAATATGAGTTTAGCAAGATTTCACAAATCACTTATGAACTAAATAATATTGAGGCTGGTATTAGACTCTCATATACTAAAACCGAACCTCTACACACAGCGATTATATCTTTCCCATATTATACTATACAAGCAAAAGTGGAGGGCTCTAAGATTTCTATAACACAAAAAATTCAAAGCGGTGCTTATGATAAAGCAACCGTACTACTATTATACCAAATGATAGAATATCTCCATCTACACCATGGCTACCGTAATCCAGACCATCCAATTTTATGCCAATCACTAAATCTTTCACACGCCAAATTGGATGTAATTGATTTTACTGATTCTCTCTATTTCAGTGCGGTCTGCCACATAACAGAAGAGATCAAATATGCAGGAGAAGAGCCAACAATAAAATATGTATATGACCATTTATGACAAAGGATGCGACTTGTTATAAACCCTAGTCAAATGGTCGATATTTACCTTCGTATATTTCTGCGTGGTTGATAGATCGCTATGGCCTAAAAGCTCCTGGATAGAACGCAAATCCGCCCCACGTTCCAGCAAATGTGTTGCAAAACTATGGCGGAAAGCATGAGCTGAAAGATGCTCCGGCAGGCCTAGCGAACGCCTAAGCTTTATCAGTTGACGGCTGAATACTCCCGTGCTCAGCACATTGCCTTTTGCTCCCCGGAATATAGACTCACCTGCTTCAATATCAAAAGGCACTATATCCAAATATTCCATCACAGCTGCTTTCGCATCATCAATCCATGGAACAATCCGCTCCTTGCCTCCCTTGCCTTTCATTACTATATAATCATTACCCAAATGACTTTTCGTAATTGATAGGCTCTCAGAAATACGCAACCCTGCAGCATAAATCAGCATCATCAAAGCCTTGTCTCTAAGGGCTAGCCAGTCGCTTTTCTCAAACTCATGAGCCGAATTAATCGCAAGCATAACCTCTTCAAAACTAAGCGCTTTGGGTAGAGTTTTGCCCTTTTTCGGACTGCGCGAGCCAATCACCGCATGATTCGCATTCCCAGTTACCTGATATATGAATTTGTAAAAGCTCTTAACACCCGAAAGACTTCTACCGCTTGAACTCGCAGCGAAATTGGACATCTTTCGAGATGACAGCCAGCTTCGCACAGTCTGCAAGTCAAGTTTCCCAAGCTCGGCAATAGTCACCTCGGCACCAATGTAACCACGAACGAAAGCTATAAAGCTTTCTATGTCATGCCTATAGGAGACAATCGTATGAGCTGAATAGCCGCGCTCATGGCGCAAATACTCTAACCATTTATTAATCCATTCATGCATCTTCTAACCTATCCACCCCTCTCTCCAAACTCCTCAAGAATGCTATATCCTGCAAATCAAATGCCTGGGGTGGCATATTAACCTTGGCCATCATGTTACCTTCCGATGGGACAAAGACCCTAAGCTGGGTATTTGGCGGCATGCCAGTCTTTCGCTTTTTCACTATAATCTCAGCCAAAGTTTTTAACTCATCAATGTTTCTTAGGTAAAAATAAAGCTCATGATCTGCTTTGCCCAAATATTCCTCTATATCGTAAAACTTGGTCGCAGTAAGCCTGATGCCTCCCTCGTCCTTGAACATATCACATGATACTACGACCATTTTTTGCACTTCCAAAAGCTCGAAATATTCCTTTAATACTGACTCATTAAATATCGTAACCTCGAAGTTCCCATATTGGTCTGAAAGCTGCACAGTAATAAAGCGCCCACGGCTTGACATGCGCGAATCTTTCTTCTGAATAATGCCTCCAATTTCTATCTTCGCAGCACCTTTTGGCATTTCATGCTTAATCACATATGAATTCTTAGCATCTTTTGCAGCCAAAAGCTGATCATAAACGGCCAAAGGATGCTGCCTTAGAAATACTCCACATACCTCAAACTCCATGATGGATTTCTCTTCTAGGCTGAGATCCACCGTTTTTGCCAATAGATGTTCAATACTGACTCCAAGCATGCTAATTTGCTGCTGCCGCACTTCTTGATGGTAGCTATTTGCATGAGCAAGCAGCTTTGGGATGCTCTCTAGCAATTCTTTGCGATTCTGGTGCAGACTGTCAAATGCTCCAGCCTTTATCAAATTCTCAAGCCCCCGTTTATTCAGCACTTTCGAAGGAATTCTCTCAACGAAATCCATAATGGTAGGAAAGAGACCATTCTCTCTTTCCTTCGCAATAATATCCCCTAAAACTTTAGTGACGTTCTTTATTGCACCCAGAGCAAATATGATCTGCTTCTTCTCGCTTTTGGCTATGGAAAAATATCCAGAAGACTGGTTCACATCCGGCGGTATTATTCCTATATCATGAGCCAAAGCCTCTTGGACGAATAGATTTATTTTATCGCTGTCACCTATATCCAAATTCATACATGTGGTCAAAAATTCCGGCATATAATTCGCTTTGAGGTAAGCAGTTTGGTATGAGATTACGCCATAAGATGCGGCATGAGCCTTATTGAAACCATAGCCTGCAAATTTTGCTACCGACTCAAAAATACTCGCTGCCTGCTCTGCACTCACCCCATTTTTGATAGCTCCATCGATAAACATCGCTTCTTGAGCAGCCATTTCAGGCTTGATTTTTTTACCCATAGCCCTACGAAGTAAATCCGCAGCACCCAGAGTATAGCCAGCAAGAACTCGCGCAATTTCAAGCACCTGTTCTTGGTAAATTATCACCCCATAGGTTTCCTTCAATATGCCTTCAAGCTTAGGGTGTAAATAGTCAGGCTGAGCTTTGCCATGTTTACATGCTATATAGGTTGGAATATTATCCATAGGCCCTGGGCGGTACAGTGCACCAAGCGCAATCAAATCCTCAATACAGTCGGGCTTCAGCCTTCTCAGGGAATCCTTCATACCCACACTTTCAAACTGGAATACACCAGCTGCTTCTCCACGCGTTAAAAGCTCATATGCTTTGGGGTCTGTAAATGGCAGATTGGCTATATCTATTTTTATTCCATCTTTCGCAATAAGCTGTACGCATTTGTCAATGACAGTGAGTGTTTGCAACCCTAAGAAGTCGAATTTCACAAGCCCTGCAGCCTCCGCATATTTCATTGAGTACTGAATGATCAGCATGTCAGACGATGGGTCCTTGTAGAGAGGCAAAATATCAATCAGATCCTTTCCACCAATCACAATACCTGCAGCGTGAACCGATACATGCCTATGCACCCCCTCCAAAATTAGCGCCGTATCAAGCACTTGCTTAATGAGCTCCTCCTCACCTTGCAAGCTATAAAGCCCTTTCCCGCGAGCAGCCTGCCCAAGCTCCGCTACCTCATTAATGGCCTGATCCAAAGTAACAGGGCTAACCGCATTAAACGGCACAAGCTCAGTTAAGGCATCTGCATATTCGTATCGTAATCCCAAGACGCGCGAAACGTCCTTGATTACAGCTTTGGCTTGCATTTTTCCGAACGTGATAATTTGCGCTACTTTATTATCGCCATATTTGGAGCGGACATATTTGATCACCTCATCCCTGCGTTCCTGACAAAAGTCGATATCGAAGTCTGGCATGGATATACGCTCTGGGTTTAGAAATCTCTCAAATAGCAACCCAAATTTTATAGGGTCAAGATCTGTTATCAGCAAACTCCAGGCAACTACAGAACCAGCTCCTGAACCTCTTCCTGGCCCAACCGGTATCCCTTGCTTTTTGCTCCATGTGATGAAGTCCGAAACTATCAGAAAATAGCCTGAGAAATTCATCTTACATATGATGCCCAATTCATAATCAATACGCTTTATATATTCATCTATTATAGCCTGCTGATTCCCCTCAGGAATATCTTCCGCGATGAATTTTTGTCTCAAACGCTCTTGCAGCCCCTCATGAGCTTCTGCCCTAATCAAGGCCTCTTCACTAGCATTGTCACCCGCAAAACGAGGAAGCAACGGAGCACTTGGCTCAGCCATAGCGCAGCAGCGCTGCATTATATAGCAGCTGTTCTCTATCGCCTCTGGCAAATCTGCAAAGAGCGAGGCCATTTCATCAGCTGATTTAAAATAGCACTGATTGCTAACATGTTTCCTATCAGACTGTTCCTTTACGACTCCTTCCGCTATGCATAAAAGCACATCGTGAGCATCATGCAGATCAATATTTTCAAAAAACACATTATTGGTGGCAACTAATGGAATATTAAGTTCAGCTGCTAAATTCACGTAAGATAGCTCTATCTCCTTCTCAGAACGTAGCCCATGGCGCATTACTTCGAAATAAAACCTATCGCCCACAAGATTTTTCATCTCACTAGCATAGAGTTTTGCCTTGTCATGATCCTTAGCTAGAAGTGCTTTCCCAATATGACCATTTATATAGCCGGAAAGAATAATAAGCCCTTCTTGATGTGCAGTTAATTCCTCGAATGTAATCTCAAGATCCGCGGCGCGGTCTGGCTTGGTATAAATATGGCTCACCAGCTTCAATAAATTCCTATAGCCCGTCTCATCTTTTCCTAGCAGCAGAATTTCTCCATGCTCCCCATGATGTTTTAGAGTTAAAATAGCACCATGAATCGGCTGCAACCCTTTCTTGCTCGCTTCCATAGCAAATTCTAGAGATCCAAACAGGTTATTCCTATCCGTCATCGCTACGGCTTTCATCTTAAGCTTATGCGCCCTCGAGACAATAGTTTCAATCTTCAATGCACTCTCAAGCAATGAGTACGAACTCTGTAATCTTAAATGTATAAATTTAGTAGTCATTTTTTAGTCCTTTTATAACGATGTCATTCCGGCAAATACTGGGATCTAGTTATCGTCACCCCGGAATTTTGTGAAACAAAATATCCGGGGCCTATAACCACAACAGCTGAGTATTGCCTCAACGGCTTAAGGTTATGGATCCCGGCTAATTGCTACGCAATTTCCGGGATGACGGCGTTTTTTAGTCCTGGATCCCCGCCGGAGTTTACCCTCGCGAAGGCGGGGGCCGTGATGACATCAATCCTTGATAACACCCAACGACTATACCACAGTTTATAATCTCATTAAGGGGTTATTAGATAAAAAGTGCAAAAAAGTGAAAATATTTTTCCTCATCTACGATAGAGACGGTTAAACTAAGCAA
The DNA here is from genome assembly GCA_043766875.1 of Rickettsiaceae bacterium. GTDB lineage: Bacteria > Pseudomonadota > Alphaproteobacteria > Rickettsiales > Rickettsiaceae > JAYUHP01. The sequence continues at coordinate 794 of JAYUHP010000161.1, read as the reverse complement.
TGATATTTAATTATTGCTAGACATTATTATTAAGATATGTTAATGTTTGCATTACTTTAATTATTTAATTTTAACAATGGTATATTATGTCTATGGAAAGAGCAACGCTCACGCAAGCTGAGTGGCAATTATTTTGGTCAATAGAAGATGATGGCGACTTCAATCCCATAATCGAAGCAATCAAGACAAATCCAAGCTTAGCAAATTTGAGATCTCCATCTGGATTCACTCCGCTTCATTATGCTGCAACTAAAGGTGGAAAAGATGTTGTGGAAAAGCTGCTTCAAGCTGGAGCCAACACAGAGGAAATAGATTTATTTGGAAAAACAGTTTTTCATGCTGTCTTACATCTTGATGATGCAGAAGCTAGAATAGAAATGCTAGAGTTACTGCTTAATCATCATGATAAAATGGGTAAAAATTATGAGGGATATAGACTTGTTAGCCATGCCATGTATGGTTCAGATATAGGAACAATTCAACTTCTCCTTAAACATGGTGCTCCAGTAGATGAACCTTCTGAGAATGGCTTGATACCACTTCATACTGCTGCATTTGGTGGCAAAGAGGAGCTAGTTCAGCTTTTGCTCCGCGCTGGTGCTAACCCTAGTTCTGTTAGAGATGGGACTTACACAGCTCTTGCTAGCGCTATTGAGAATGAAAAGGTTGCAATACTATTGCTTGAAGCTGGTGCTAATCCTAATCAAATATTGCAGCAAGGAATGACAGCTCTTCATTATGCAGTAAGTGCACATAGACCTGATAATAATAACCTACCTATTATAAAAGCCATG
>JAYUHP010000160.1:0-3610 GCA_043766875.1 Rickettsiaceae bacterium | reverse complement strand
AATATATAATGGCCAAAATACCTATTATGAAGGCAAAATCCCCAACTCTATTCACCACGAAAGCCTTTACCGCTGCCGCGGAGGCGGAATCTTTCTTATACCAAAATCCAATCAGCAAATACGAACAAAGCCCTACGCCTTCCCAACCGAAGAATAACTGTACGAAATTATCCGCGCAAACAAGCGCCAGCATAAAGAATGTAAATAAAGATAGATAGCCCATAAAGCGAGGAAGATTCTTATCCTCGTGCATATAGCCATATGAATAAATATGCACCACAGCCGAAACTAAGGTTACCACAACGAACATGACTGCAGTCAGCTCATCCACATATATTGACCAATGGACGCTGAAATCCTCCATCGAGAACCAAGTTGCCAGAACATGGTGTAATATTTTATGCTCAGTATGGACGTAGAAAAGCACCTTCAGCGCATATAGAGCTGAGATAATGAGCGAGCCAGCGGCAACAAATGTAGCTGCTTTTTGAGATAGGAATTTGCTAAATATTCCACAAAATAATCCTGAAAATAATGGGAAAAATAGAATAAATAATGACATTGCTAACCTCTCATCTGACTTGCGTCTTCCACTGCGATGTTTCCCTTATTGCGGAAATATGCAACCAAAATCGCAAGCCCAATTGCAGCTTCAGCAGCCGCTACGGTCAAAATAAACAGGCTGAATATCTGCCCATCCAAATTATTCAGATATACAGAAAAGGCTACTAGATTTATATTAACAGAAAGTAACATTAGCTCTATGGACATTAGTATTACGATAATATTTTTACGGTTCAGAAATATTCCCGCAACGCCCATGACAAAGACGCCAGAAGATAAAATCAAGAAATCTATCAGACCAATCTCACCCATATTTTATACCACTCACACCAACATTAGTTTTTACTTTTTTTATCTTCAAGCTATTTGCCTTAGATCTAGCCAGCTGCTGTGCGCTGTCTTGCCTTCTAACCCCAGCAATATGACGCAAAGTCAAAGTGATACAACCGATCATCGCTACGAGCAGAATTAGCCCTGATAGCTGGAACGGCAGCATAAATTTCGTATATAGGACCGAGCCAATGGCTACTGTATTGCTGACTCCAGTCTCAATAATCGCAGCATCGCCTTTTATAACTCCAGATTTTAGGCCCAGCATGATAATAGCTATGATGTCAGCAGCAAACAAACATAAGAAGAATAAAGCCACAGGCCATATTCCACTCATATGAGATTTTATCTCGGCTATGTTAATATCCAGCATCATAACCACAAACAAAAATAATACAGCAACAGCGCCCACATATACTACCACGAGCGTCATAGCTAGGAACTCCGCTCCCAAAAGCACAAAAAGCCCCGATGCATTGCAAAATGCAAAAATCAGCCAAAGGACTGAATATACAGGGTTACGACTGGCAATAACGCCAATGCTTCCTGTAATCAATAGAGCTGCAAATAAATAAAAAAACAATGTCATGGTTTATGCCTATTTATACTTATAATCCGCCTTAAGCTTCGCATCAATCTCTTGTTCCCATATTTCACCATTACGGAGCAAGCGATCTTTATTGTACAAAAGCTCCTGGTGAGTTTCTGTCGCAAATTCAAAATTCGGCCCTTCCACAATTGCATCAACAGGGCAGGCCTCCTGGCACAGACCACAATAGATACATTTTGTCATATCAATATCATATTTTGTGGTACGTCTACTGCCATCCTCGCGTTCTTCTGCCTCTATGTAAATGGCCTGAGCTGGGCAAATAGCCTCACATAATTTACATGCAATACAGCGCTCTTCACCGTTCGGATAACGCCGCAGCGCATGTTCGCCCTTAAAGCGCGGACTAATTGCTCCCTTCTCATATGGGTAATTGATCGTTACTTTGCTTTTGAACATATATTTCAAAGTAAGCCACATTCCACGGGCTATCTCAAATAGAGTAAAAGACTTAAATCTCTTTAATATTTTTTTCATAACTTGCCCATTCCAGGGATGTACCCCGTATACAATAACACACTAGAGACTAATATTACCCAAAATAAAGAGAGAGGTAAAAATACTTTCCAACCAAGGCGCATTAATTGATCATATCTATATCTTGGAAGAGTTGCACGAATCCAAATGAATATGAATAGCAAGAATGATATCTTGAGGAAAAACCATATCATACCAGGCACAAATTCAAGACAGGAAAGCCCGAAAGGAGGTAAATAGCCACCTAAGAAGAAAATGGTTGTCATGGCGCTGACGAGTATCATGTTGGCATATTCCCCAAGGAAAAACATCGCAAATGTCATGGAGGAATATTCCACATTATAACCAGCTACCAGCTCCGCTTCGGCTTCCGGCAGATCGAAGGGCAGGCGGTTAGTCTCTGCTAAAACTGAGATGAAAAACACAACAGCCATAGGAGCCAGCATAATATCTATCCAAACCGGTCTTGATCTTTGCATCTCAACGATTTCCGTCAAATTTAAGCTGCCAGTCGCAATTAGTACGGTTACAATCACAAGCCCCATAGACACCTCGTATGAGATCATCTGAGCAGAAGATCGTACAGCGCCAAGGAACGCATATTTCGAGTTACTGGCCCAGCCAGCTATGATAATGCCATAAACTCCAAGGGAGGATATGGCCATAATATATAGCACGCCTACGTTAATATTGGCAAAAACGAGTCCTTTATCAAATGGGATAACAGCCCAGCCAATCAGGCTAAGCACGAAGGTGATCATAGGAGCAAGTATGAAAAGTACTTTATTCGCTGGATCCGGAACTATCATCTCCTTGAACATAAGCTTCACAGCGTCAGCAATAGGTTGCAGAAGACCAAAATAGCCCACCACATTCGGTCCCTTTCTCATCTGCATCGCAGCAATTATTTTCCTTTCAGCATATGTAAGATAGGCTACGCATAATATCAAAGGAATAGTTATAACAACTACCTTTAGCACTATGAAAAGCACTGAGATTGCTAAGTTATATAGAAAATCTACATCCATAATTTTATTCTAACCATACGAAAGTGGTGCTATTATCAACACCCGAAACTAACACAAACATAGCTCATTATCAATAATATTGGCTTTATTTTTGCTTTTTTAGCAAGATGTAATCTTGGAGTCCACAGTATTGAATTTTACAGCTGTATGAATTCGTAATTAGCTGGATTTTCGAAGATCTTTCTGAGAAGTTGGTTGTTTATGCTATGCCCTGGCTTATTACAGGAGAATTTGCCTTGGATAGGCTTTCCAGCCGTATAAAAATCACCCAGAGAGTCAAGCAATTTGTGGCGAGCGAATTCGTTTTCGAACCGGAGTCCCTCGGTATTTAGGATTCTATCTTCCTCTATTCCAATTGCGTTTTCAAGCGAAGCCCCAAGCGCCAAGCCCTTGCTTTTGAGATGGGCAAGCTCGTGCATGAAGCCGAATGTGCGAGCGGAGGAGATTTCATCCTTGAAGAGCTCTAGGCCTGATAGGCTCATGAACTGCTTTCCAATCGCTTTGCTCGCGAAGTCAATTTCTACCTCTATGGAAAAATTGTCGCAAGGGCTGGCTATTATTTCTGAGTCATTATCTATAACTGATATTTCTTTTATAATTT
>JAYUHP010000159.1:0-9774 GCA_043766875.1 Rickettsiaceae bacterium | reverse complement strand
TACAATACCAACCGTCGATAGTATCTTATTCAAATGCATCATAGACACTGTCGAGAAGGCTTCCCGCTCACAAAATTTGCTGGATCTTTTATGGCCATGGATAGTTGGATATGCCCTATGGTGGGAGCTAGTCAACTGGATTTGGAGGGGATATGACTATTTATACATGAAATCAATTCCATTTGTTAAAGCAAATGTTGTAGACCAGTTTTACAATTATGTGCAGTTTCATAATCACCAATTCTTCCAGGAGAAAATGGTAGGTTATATTACAAACCGCATCACAGAAGCCTCACGTTCTTTGGAGATGGTATTTTCCATATTCATAGAAAAGCTACTGATGAAAACCGCAAGCATCGCAGCATCTCTAATTGCCATGTATATAGTCCATCCAGTATTTGCCAGCATATTGCTTATATGGCTCGGTGCTTTTTCTGGTATCAGTATATTCTTCTCAAGAGCTACCATAAAATATTCTTCCATATACGCTCGCAATAAAGCCACAATCACTGGGAAAATAGTAGATTCTATCTCAAATATCAGTGCTGTTAGGATGTTTTCCGCCTACCGCTATGAAAGAAAATATTTAAAGCAGCAATTGGATATAACAGTAACAAGCGGACAGACTCTTGACTGGTTTATGTTTAAGCTTAAATATGTGCTGGGACTCTCATGCACCGTCATGATGTTCTGTATGTTATATAAGCTAGCTATACTTAAACAGGAAAATCTCATAACAGTTGGGGACTTCGTACTAGTGATAACATTATGCCTTTTTGTTGCAGAGAATATTTGGGATTTAACACAAGAAATAGGTGATATGTTCGAGGAACTCGGGGTATTCAATCAAAGCCTATCTTTAATACAGGATTATATAATCACAGATGCCAAGGATGCAAAAACTCTCAAAGTCTCTAAAGGCACTATCAAATTCCAGAATGTTAGTTTTAAATATTTGAAGGATAATAATTTATTCACTGACAAGAATCTTATAATTCCAGGGGCTCAGAAGGTTGGGCTTGTAGGCTATTCTGGATCCGGCAAATCTACTTTCGTCAGCCTTATTTCAAGATTATATGATGTAAGCTCAGGCAAAATCCTGATTGATGGGCAAAATATTAAAGATGTAACTCAAGAATCGCTACGCTCCCAAATCAGCCTTATCCCTCAAGAACCAATATTATTTCACCGCTCTATAATGGATAATATCAAATACGGATCTGAAGAAGCAACAGATGATGAAGTATATGAAGCAGCCAAAAAATCTCATATACATGAAGCAATCATGGAGCTACCAGAAAAATATAATACTATGTGCGGGGAAAGAGGTAATAATCTTTCTGGTGGACAGAGGCAAAGGATTATCATCGCTAGGGCAATTCTCAAAAACTCACCTATTCTTATCCTTGATGAGGCTACAAGTTCGCTTGATAACATCACAGAGAAATATATCCAGGATTCCTTGAGCTTACTCATGAAAGGACGAACAGTGTTGGTAATTGCTCATAGGCTTTCTACTCTTCTTGACATGGACAGAATTTTGGTATTTGATAGGGGTAAGATTGTGGAAGATGGTAGCCATGAAGAATTGCTCAAAGCAAAAGGGCTTTATTATAAATTATGGCGTTCACAAGTTAAGGGTTTCTTAATAGATTGGTGATATGACTAGTCTTTTATCAACAGCATAGGTTTCGGTCCTGTAGAGGTTTCAGATGCAATTATTGTGAGGTTAAAATGAGCATACTACAAGATTATAAAAAGCAAATGGACAAGGGCGCCGCCTTCGGCTTTCAGTGGACCAATTATTCTCAAATCATCCAGCAGATTAAAAGCGAATGTGATGAAGTAGAAAAAGCCATTGAAAATGGTAGCTCAACCGAGCATGTTCAAGAGGAACTTGGTGACCTGATTAATGTCTCACTAAACCTTGCAACATATCTGAAATTTGACCTGGAAGAAACAATCAATAAAAACATGAAAAAATATGATGCTAGACTCAATCTTCTGATAGAAGCAGCTGCAGATCAGGGGCTGAAGTCTCTTAAAGGCTTACCATATGAAGAAAAACTAAAGCTTTGGAGAAAGGCTAAAGATCTAGTTTAGCCTATTTCTCATTGAGTGCTTTCACTATAGCTTCCACCACTTTTTTAGCATCACCAAATAGCATCAACGTATTATCATGATGGAACAGCTCATTCTCTATTCCAGCGTAGCCAGAGGCCATGGAGCGCTTCACAAATAGCACCGTTTTAGCATTTTCCACCTCGGCTATTGGCATACCATATATAGGGCTTGATGGGTCGTTCTTCGCAGCTGGGTTTGTTACATCATTCGCTCCAATTACCAATGCAACATCGGTAGAAGCAAAATCACTGTTAATTTCTTCCAATTCCAGCACCTTATCGTAATCTATATTAGCCTCAGCTAGCAGAACATTCATATGACCCGGCATTCTTCCTGCGACGGGATGTATTGCGAAACGAACATTCACCCCATGCTTTTCTAGAATATCCATCATCTCACGAACCATATGCTGAGCCCCTGCTACCGCCATGCCGTATCCCGGCACTATTATGACTGATTGAGAATTAGAGAGCAAATATGCTGCGTCCTCAGCGCTGCTAGTTTTGACTTGCCTATCTTCAGACACAGTAACTTCTGATTTTGGTGGTGCTTTAAAAAATGAGCCAAAAATCACATTTATGATGGATCTGTTCATAGCTTTACACATAACATAGCTAAGTATAGCACCACTAGCTCCTACCAAAGCGCCTGTAATAATAAGTAAGCTATTTGCCACTGTAAAGCCAATACCGGCCGCAGCCCAGCCAGAATAGGAATTCAGCATCGAAACCACAACAGGCATATCCGCCCCCCCAACTGGGATAATTAGTAATATGCCCAATACAAAAGAAATAAGGACTATCATGTGAAATAGCCCGTAATTACTTGTGGTTAAAAAGTAAAATATCAATACCAATACAGCCAGACTGAGTCCTATTGACACATATTGTTGGCCAAAAAATTTGATAGGCTGTGTTGGCATCAAGCCTTGCAGCTTCGCAAATGCTATGATGGAACCCGTAAAAGTGATGGCACCAATGGCGGCACCCAAGGAGATCTCAAGCAAATTACTGAAATGTAAATTGCCAGCAACCCCAATACCAAAGCTCTCTGGCGAAAACAGCGCCGCATAAGCAACCAATACTGCTGCAAGCCCTACCAAGGAGTGGAACCCTGCTACAAGTTGCGGCATAGCCGTCATAGGAATTCTTAGGGCAATATAAGCACCAATACCGCCAGCTACTAATATGGCAGCTATCACAGTGAAATGATGTGAGAATCCTTGCTCATAGAATGTCGCTCCAATAGCGGATACCATACCCAAAATACCCAGTAGATTACCGCTTCTAGCGCTTTTCGGAGAGGATAGCCCTTTAAGAGCGAGAATAAAACACACCCCTGAGAATAAATATATAAATTGAATCATCTGTTGCATAAACTACTTCTTTTTAAACATTGCAAGCATTCTGGTAGTCACTATAAACCCACCAAAAATATTTATAGAGGCCAAGAACACAGCCGTTATTCCAAGAACAGTTGAACTGTCCCAAATAGAGCTTCCTGCCGCAAGCATGCTGCCTACTATAATCACCCCAGAAATAGCGTTTGTTACGGACATAAGCGGAGTATGTAAAGCTGGTGTTACCTTCCAAACTACATAATATCCAACAAAACATGCTAAAATAAAAATCGTTAGCAAGGATATGAAAGAATCTGAAGTGGCATGCTGCGCTTCCATAATAGGCGCAAGAGCAGCTTGTTCTAGGACATGTGCTAGGTGCTGAGCCTTCTCTGCAAGCTCGGTTGCATGTTTGGAAAGGATGGGTAAATTATCTGACATTTTATAACCTGGAAATGGATCTCGTTACAGAATAGCAAGTAATATACAAAATACAACCCAGCTATAAAGCTAGGCAAAAAATTTATCTCACTTGTTACCTTCTTGACTCTAGGAACACAATATGCTATTATGCTTTCATGACCTTATACAAAGTTAAATTATTAGCGAATAGTTGGTGGTGCTGGCGGTAAGCCTTCTCCTAAGCCGTTCGTCATATTTAACTTAAAATAAGGATCATTGCATCATGTCTCATATATACAAATTAATAATTGCTCTTGCAGCAATTATCTGCACAGTCAGTCTCTATTACAATTTTGTCAGGGAAGATAACTTGCCGATAGTAGCAATAGCTAATTACGGCGCTCATTCCTCCTTACATGAATCAATCCGCGGTATTCAGGAAAGTCTTGCTCAAAAAGGTTTTCATGAAGGTAAAAATATCCATTTTGAAATCTCCGACGTGAATTTTGATTCTTCACTGATAATGCAAATGTTGTCTAAGCTAAAAGCCAGCAAGCCAAAGATATTAGTGGCTCTTACAACTCCAGTAGCGCAAGCAGCTAAAAACACCATAAAAGATACGCCCATAGTATTTGCAGATATTACAGACCCTGTAGAAAGTGGGTTGATAAAGAACCATGATACTGCTGCAAATAATATTACAGGAGCAGCCGATACACAGGATCTTAAAGTAGTTATAGAATTTGCAAAAAGCCTTATACCAAATCTTAAAAATATAGGTATACTATACGCAACCGGCGAATCCAATGACTTGGCCCTTGTTAAAATGATGGAAAAAGCAGCTAAGTCTGAAAATATCAAGCTGATTGCTATCCCCGTGGAAACTGCCAGAGACGTACCTATAAGGATGATTATGTTCAAAGATAATGTAGATGTTATTTACGTCGGTTCAAGCGGTCCAATCCAGCCATCACTTCCAACTATTGTATCAATAGCAGAAGAAATGCGCATACCGGTATTAAACATGAATGCAGAGGAAGTGAAAGAAAATAAGGTATTCGCAAGCTGCGGGGTTTCATATTATAAAGTCGGCGTCAACGCTGGCAAAATAATCGCTGATATATTAGGTGGAAAACCCGTAAGCAGCATAGCTCCAATATATCCAGAAGCTCAAGACCACGAAGCATTTATTAGCAGGAAAAGAGCCTTAAAGATTGGATATGCTATTCCTAATTCACTAACTAATGTCAGTATCATAGATTAGGGCATTATGTTGACAATTTCAAAACTTCATAAGTCTTTTCCACTTCGCGCTGAGCCTGTGCTCGATGGTATTAATCTATCACTAGAGCCAGGCGAATTTTGTGTTCTTATAGGAAGCAACGGAAGCGGCAAATCCACCTTACTCAAGACCATTTTGGGAGAGCATAGGCCTGATTCTGGGGAAATATATTTAAGGGAATCAAAAATTTCCAATATGCCTCTGCATGATAGGACAGCTCTGATAAGTAGCGTGGTGCAAGATATATCCAAAGGCACAATTGGCGAAATGACACTGCTTGAAAATATGGTTCTCAGCTACCTGCGGGGGAAAAGCCCCACAAGTAAATTCTACGATATATATGCCCATAAAATGCACCAGATTATCGCTGAGTTGAAAATCGGACTAGAAAAATATTTGCATCACAAAATTGCTTCTCTATCGGGGGGACAAAGACAAATTATCGCAACATTGATGGCAATGCTTTCCGATATTAGATTGCTTTTGCTAGATGAACATACGAGTGCATTAGACCCAAGAACTGGGCGCTTGCTTATGGAATATACATCCAACAAAATTCGGTCTTCCAACATAACTACATTAATGGTAACACATAATTTCCAAGATGCAGTAGATTATGGCGACAGGGTTATAATGTTACATCATGGGAAAATAGCTTTTGATATTAAAGGTCATGCAAAAAACATGTTAACTAAAGAACATCTAATGAACATGTTTCATAGAATAGAAGATGGCATGGGGTACTAAAAATGTTAATTGAACTAATACCGACCGGCATAGTACAAGGCTTTATTTTGGCTCTTATGGCGCTTGGAATTACTATACCATTCAAAATATTAAACTTCCCAGATTTAACAGGCGAAGGATCATATCCATTAGGTGGGGCATTATGCGCAGCTCTTATAGTGGCTGGTATTAATCCCGCTATTGCCACAATGGCAGCATGCATATGCGCAGGTATTATCGGCATATGTACGGCTGTACTTCATTTGCGACTTAAAATTAATACCATATTAGCTGGGATCATTATGAGCACTATGGTCTATAGCATAAATTTGAGATTTATGGGCAAACCCAATATTGCCCTGTTCGAATTCTCTAATTTATTCTCTGCTGTAGCCGATGATACAACATCAAAAATACTCTGTCTTTTGGGGATAAATATTATCATCATAACTCCCATATTGCTTTTCTTGCGTACCGAAATTGGACTAAGGCTTAGAGCAGTTGGAGCAAACAGTGATTTTGCCTCAAAACAAGGAATAAATGTAGCAACCTATACCATATTAGGATTATTTATTGGCAATGCTATATGCGGCCTGTCTGGCGCCATAATGGTACAGCTTCAAGGCTATGCAGATATAGGGATGGGTGTTGGAATAGTTATACACGCACTTGCTGCGCTAATGATTGGGGAGGTTATAATACAGCCGTCGACCATAACAAGACAGATTATTTCACCATTCATTGGGGCCTTAATTTACCAGCAAATTCAGGGCATAGCCCTTGTAGTAGGTCTTGCACCATCAGACCTAAAATTACTCACAGGCATTATGGTGATTTTAGTACTGATGACACGCCCCCAAGCCAGAAATTAGATTGGACCGGTTAAACAATAAGACACACTTCATCAAATGGCAGTCTTGGCAAGCGCTCAAACTGAGGTTTCCCTTCAGCATAGCCTAAATTACATATAAAATTTGCTTTCCAGTGAGTGCCTGAAAAAAAGGCAGACTCCAGCTTAGTTGCGTCAAATCCCGACATAGGACCAGTTGCCAAACCTTTGCTGCGAGCAACTACCATAAAGTAAGCCGCTTGCAATGTTGAATTACGGAATGCATTTTCCACAGTCACTGATTCACTACTGGTAAAATAATTCTTCATTCCTGGATTCTGTGGAAAAAGAATAGGCAGTTTCTCATAGAAGCGGGAATCATAAGCGAATAGGGCTGTGACAGGAGCATTTTTTATAGCTTCCACATTCCCAGCCATTGCGCATTCTAGCAGTTTCTGCTTGGCCTTTTCACCTTGAACAAAAACTATCCTTAGCGGGCAACAATTAGCAGAGGTTGCTCCTAATTTGGTCAGGTTATAAATTTCTTCCAGAAGCTTCCTAGAGATTTCTTTCTTAGCAAAAGAACGACAGGTTCTGCCATTCGTAAACAAGTCATGTACTGATAATTCCATTATTTTAACTCCAATTCTTTTGTTGTAATTCCGTCTATATTAACACCATCATGTGAAAAATTAATCATAAAATGCACATCATTCCCTGGAGGATTTTTATTGGCGGTGATTTTATCTATGGCATATTTAATCTTATCAACTAAGCCTGTTGATAAGATATCGTCCTTAAGCAAGACATCTATCCCCTTAAGATCTACAGATAATGATCCTTCCGGCATTTTATCCCTAAAAAATTCTACACTGCCGTTAATAGCCAGGTTCTCACCACTAGCCAATTTTGCCGATATAACAGGCTTTATGAGCCTAGCATAATAGCTTTTATTATTCTCTGATTTCTTTAATAGAAACTCACCTCCTAAATAAAAATTCCTCATACCATCTTCAGAAGTCATGGTAAAATTTGGCTCAAGCTTTGTTACCTCTGACTCCTTTACGAAATCCATCTGACCATCCACCCTAAATTTATGCCCACCAATGCTGATAAGCGTTTGAGGGGACACTACAAGTCTCTTTTTGAGTGGATACAGCAGGAAGTCTATATCACCAACGGGATATATCTTGCCTGATTTATTCAGCTTAATCTGCAGCTCATCTATAGCAACTGCTATGGATCCTATCGGCATCAGCCCAACAACTATCTTTTCATAAGAAAATTTTATCCTATCATTAGACAGCTCATCAAATATTGAGTTTATTTTATACTCTACAAAGCCTGTAATACATATCCAAATAATAAGCCATCCAACCGTAATACCGAAGAGAATCTTACGCATATTCGACAAGAGGCGATTTAGTAGCCACAATATCATCAACGCCTAAAGCAGTCAGAAAATCCCTCAGTTCTTGACGCGCGGCGACGTGAGATACGGTCAGCGGTTTGCCGAAGTTGACTTTCTTAATATCAAGCAAAGTAAGTCCTTTCAGAAATAATTCCTTGAAAATAACCCTTTCGCTAAAGCCAGAAACTATTTTAAAGCTAATACGTTTTGACAAAGTTTCCAAAGCATTGCTAACATTACGCTTATTCATAGCATCCAAATTGCTTAAGCGGTTACGCATAACAACCCACTCTATCGAATGCCCATCACGCTTGGCTCGCGCTTGTTTCTGAGTCCATATCATCTGACTGTATATGGATGGGCTAACAATAGTCTTGCCATCAGAATCCACCTTTGCCATAACGTCCAAATCAACAAAGCTATCATTGATAGGTGTCACTACCGTATCAGCATATGAATGAGCAAGACACGATAAATAAGTATGACTTCCCGGAGTGTCGATTACGATCACATCAGCATTGCTTTGAGCCTCCGCTAAAATTTCCTCAAACTGCTTCTTTTCTTCTTCTTCACGCCCTGCAATAGTTGGGTCAGTGCCTTCCTTAAGTAGGAAATGAGTTGGCATTAGAATTTCTTCCCCCTTGTTATTTGCACTATAAGCCTCTCGGTTCTGCAGATAACGCGTCAGAGAATGTTGCCTACAATCTGTGTCAATACTGGCAACAGAAAGGCCGTTATCAAGAAGCCCTGTAATCAAATGCATAGAACAGGTGGTCTTCCCAGCCCCTCCCTTTTCATTGCCCACAACAAATATATAAGGAAGCTTAATTTGTTTCATAATGATCCTTCACTAATTGGTTGAGTAGCTTTATACCAAATCCTACAGCCCCTTTAGGGTTTATGCTAGAACCTTTTCTTTCCCAGGCCATCCCCGCTATATCCAGATGCGCCCATGCAACATCATTGACAAAATGCTGCAGGAACTGAGCCGCTGTAGCGCTGCCGGAAGAGCCTCTCACATTGCCAAGGTTGGAAACATCAGCTATGTCCGATTTGATCATATCTTCATAATCCTGATGCAATGGCATACGCCATGTCTTTTCATTCACCTTCAACCCAGCTTTAAAGAGACGGTCTGATAATTCATCATTATTTGAAAAGCACCCTGCATAGGTACTGCCTAAAGCCACTACGATCGCCCCTGTAAGAGTCGCTAAATTGATCATACACTGAGGCTTAAACTTATCCTGTGCATACCAAAGCGCATCTGCAAGCACTAGCCTACCTTCAGCATCGGTATCTATTACCTCTGCAGTTTTGCCGGACATTGTCTTAACTACATCCCCTGGTCTTTGAGAATTTCCGCCTGGCATATTCTCAACCAAACCCACAACCCCTACGGCATTCACCTTAGCCCTACGCATAGCAAGCGCTTTTATCGTTCCTATAACAGCCGCAGAACCAGACATATCATATTTCATTTCCCACATGCCTGTTGATGGCTTAATACAAATACCGCCTGTATCAAATGTAACCCCTTTACCCACAAAAGCAATGGGCTTGGAATTTTTGTCATCCGCACCGTAATATTCCACCACCACAAGCTTGGACTCTCTCGCTGAACCCTGGCCTACACCAAGCAGAGCACCCATACCAAGCTC
>JAYUHP010000158.1:0-1291 GCA_043766875.1 Rickettsiaceae bacterium | reverse complement strand
CTGCTCGTGGCAAGGATCCTCATTTTTGGTTGGACAAAACTGGAAAGGGTGATAAGGCAGCTGAGCAGTATCAAGAAGAAAGCCCAGAGGAAGGACGGGATGAAAATATCAATTTCGATCCGAATAATTCGGGTGCTTAGTTGGTTGTGTAGAAAATCAGATATATGGGTTTAAGTATATATAATATGAATGCTGAGCAAGAGCAAGCTAGAAATTTACGGCCAATCTATAAGTCTCTTGACGATTCTATAGATAAATTTATATATTCAATAAAATATCCAGCCAATACAAGTTTCGTCAAAAAACTGCTGAGACGTCCTCCGAAAATTCCATATTTGGAGATGATGGAGTCTATTGCAACAATGTTGCCAGATGTTATTGATGATATTAGAGGTCAAATATTGCAGGATGGCGGGTCTATATTATCTCCAAAAGAGCTAAATTCACTCATTTACGAAAGGATTTCTCAAAAATTTGGAAAGCAGTTCAAACTAGGACAAGATGCTATAGATGAGGTGTTTAGAAGCTCTAACAGCAATATAGTTAGAGATCTAGAAGCTGTTTTGTATGCTAAAATGGACGATGGTCCACAAGCTATCGCTGATGGCATGGAAGAAGCAAAACAGAAATTGGCTGATATTCTGCTTCCTCCACATTTGGTAAATTGGGATCAGGAAGGGTTGTTTAAATCGGAGGATATGAGTCCTGCTGGGAAAAAGGCTATAGCTCAGTTGCTTGAATCTCATATTCTAACTTTATCCGATCAGTTATCAGATGCTAAAATGAAAGGCGATCGAGGAGCGGAGCTGGCAGTAAAATCTATAGAAGAGATATTGAAGATAGAAGACTATATTTTATCACGGAAACCCCCTCTTCCTCATCGTCCTATGGTTAAGGATAAAAGAGCTGCATATGAGCAAGAATTAGAATCTCACAAAGCAAAATGGTATAAAGAACTACAAGAGCATAATATAAAGCTGAAGCATTTTCCTAAAAAACATTTAACAAAATTTGAAGTAGCTGGAATCGATTTGATGAAGAAAGTGGAATCAGGTATTACTCTTACAGATTCCGAACAAAATTTCATGGCATCGTTTCTTGAATATGCGACAGATAATAAATCTTTTAACAGCAGATTAGGTCGCATAATAAAATCTGGTCAAGTAAAGTCAGAATTAGGATCCATCTATTCTAAGGCATTGTTAGGTAAATATAGATAGCAATAGATCTTTATTGAAGAGTAGCAATATAGAGTTATAGATCATATCGAAAGCCTTAGAGTATCGTTTAG
>JAYUHP010000157.1:0-1312 GCA_043766875.1 Rickettsiaceae bacterium | reverse complement strand
GTAAAGAATATCAGGGACTATGCCCTGGGTGGAAGAAATTTTAGTACTGGGACGCTGGTCGCTACCATTATGGCCTCATGGGTTGGAGGAGATGAGCTATTTGTTGATATAGAAGCAGTCTATACAACTGGGCTACATTTTATTGTTGCATGTACAGGGCAAGTACTTGAGTTACTACTTTTTGCATTTGTATTTATCCCAAGGATGGGAGAGTTCTTAGGTAATCTATCCATGGCTGAATCTATGGGTAACTTGTACGGAAAAAGAGTTAGACTAATTGCTGCCGTGACAGGAAGCATAGTTGCAGCAGGATTCATGGCTGTACAATTTAAAGTTTTTGGTGATATTTTTAGGCAGTATCTGAGAATTCATAATCAATATACGATCTTCATAGCTGGGTCAATTGTTGTAATGTATTCAGCATTTGGTGGCATGAGATCTGTTGCATTTACTGATGTGATACAATTCTTTACTTTTGGTGTGTTGATACCAGTGCTGAGCGTAGTGCTTTGGAATGAATATGTGAGTATTAATGGATTTAGCTTTGAAAATGCTGCCAAAAGTACATTATTTAATTATCAGGACTTCCTAGGATTTGATAATCCTCAATTTTGGTCATTATTGTTCTTATTTTTGATATTTTTGAACCCTGGCTTCCATCCATCATTATTTCAAAAAATTACTATGGGTAAAAGTGTTGCTCAGGTAAAAAAGCTTTCACTATCTCCGCTATATTGTTGTTATTGATTCTAATGGGTGTGTGCTGGATAGGATTTTTACTTTTTAACGTCAATCCAAATCTACCAGCTGATAGTCTTGTGCATTATATTATAGGTCATTATGCTCATCCTGGTCTCAAGGGTTTTATCTTAGTTGGCATAGTGGCTATGTGTATGTCTAATGCTGATACTAATCTAAACTCTGCATCTGTTATCCTAATACATGATTTTTGTGGACCACTTGGTATAAAACTCAGAAGTGAGTTGTTCTTATCTAAAGTGATAGCTATTGCACTGGGTGGTGGTGCGATGTTTTTAGCAACTCTTGAGTATGATTTATTGTCTTTGATATTCCTTATTTTTACCTTTAATCTACCACTCATACAACCTCCATTGTTGTTAGCTATCTTAGGATTTAGAAGCTCTGAGAAAGCTGTGCTCTTAGGAATGGCTGCAGGATTTGCAGGGTTACTTTTGTGGGCATTTCTCATGGATCGCTCACTGCAGGACAGTTTGTTTCCAGCAATGATTGCTAATACCATTTCCTATTGCTAACTGATCATATACCCATAGTCACATATTTTAGCAATAGT
>JAYUHP010000156.1:0-3750 GCA_043766875.1 Rickettsiaceae bacterium | reverse complement strand
TAGTTTGTAATCTAGCAAATAGCTTTTTGGAAAGCCACCTTTCACCCATAAATCTGTAATGAGATTCACTTCCCCTAAATTAAATGGAGTTACTTCGATATATGAAATTCTACCTGCAAGAGTCTCGGCAGATTGATTAATGAGCTCCCTAGAAGCACTGCCAAGTATAAGAAATTTCTGATTTAAGTTCTGATCATGCAAATATCTCAAAAATGGAAACAACTCTGGCCTTCTCTGAATTTCATCGATAATAATTAACCCCTCAAGTGGCCTTAAAGCTAGCTCTGGATTGTCCAATAGCTCTAAATCTACAGGGCTTTCCAAATCGAAATATCCCGCGTCACGAATGTTTTTGCCATCCTCAGCCCATAATTGCCTTGCTATAGTTGTTTTGCCGCATTGTCTTGGGCCAAGCAAACAGACAATTCTATTCACTGCAAAAGCCTCTTTGATTCTTCTAAGTAACCTGGTTCGCTCTATCATATTCACCTATTTTCATATCATTATACCATGAAAAACGAAAATGTCATGTTCGAATTTCATGGTGTTTTATATGCTGGTGTCAGTATATCGCATAATGCTTAGCCTCATATGCCTCTACTAAAATGGATAATATTTCTAACTTTTCCTCTTCCTTAGAGCCTTCCGAGCAATTAAGCAGATTATCAATTGCCTCCAAAGCACTCGTATATTCCGCTTCAGTTTTTATCATTGAAATTTCCATATCGCACCTCCTTGGCGTTTATTTTATCATATCCTGCAGTGTACCTACAAATTTTATATATACTCTCAATCCTGAAAGCCATATCACACAAAGCTTTAGGAATGTGATTATTTTGCAATAGCATTGTATCTTCATTTTGGTTACTATAACTAAATACTGTCCTTATATATATAAAAATAGTACCATTAACTATGTAAACTATTTTTTAAATAATTTGAGATAATTGATGGTAGCAAGACCCCCTAGACAAAACAGCCGTAAGTTTCAATTTATAAAAAGAGATACGCTTTTTGAGGGAGATAATTTTCTTGAGGGTTTTCTCAGTAAGGCAAAAGAGATTCGTGATGAGATGAAGGAGTTTAATATACCGCATGTCAGTGAGACTCAAGCGCCACACCAACCAACACCTTCAATCAAAAAAGCAAAAACGAAAGAAAAAATACTGGGATGATGACCTTTTACCAATGATGTCATTCCTGCCCCCGCCTTCGCGAGGGTAAACTCCGGCCGGAATCCAGTCTAGCTTCTATGACGTTTTGCGTCATAGAATTAAAAACTAATCCAAAACCACATTTGGTGCAGAGCAAAAAATAAAAACCCATTGCACGAAAAAGTTTTTTATTGATTTGGTGCAACGAGTTTGATAATATCTTGTTGCACGAAAATATAAATAAGTTAAATAATGTCCAGTCAAAATCGCTTTACAGGAAGAGAAGTGGAATGACATTTGCAGCACCCACGCATTTCGCCATAGTAACAGAGTTACGGCTGATAGGATCGGTCATATAGAAATTCACTTCTATTTTTTTTAAAGGCTTCGCCTGAATATCTACCTTAGGATCTGCAAACCATATCTCCGATACTGTCACCTTTCCCATATTGCTAATGGCTGGAGCGATTGCTGCTATCTCCTTCCTAATATCCGCTAAAGAACTCCTATGATCAAATCCCAATGCTTCCATGAGATTTGCCAATATCTCCCTATCATCCTTTGCTTTTCCAGGTACTTGAACTGCCATGCGGCCAAGCTGCGCTCTACCTTCCATATTGATATATATCCCATCTTTTTCGGTGTAAGCAGCTCCTGGCAGCACAACATCGGCCCTATGAGCTCCTTTGTCACCATGATGGCCCTGATATACCACAAAATTATCTTTGGATGCAGGAATATCTATTTCATCAGCCCCAAGCAGATATATAAACTTCATCTTTGCAGCAATATCAGCCGAGCTTAGCTTGCTGTTGTAAAAACCTATATCCAATGCCCCAACGGTAGATGCATGATTGTGCAAAATATTCACTGTAGCTTTGTACTTCTTAGCCAGCTCATGCGCCATGTTTGTAATTGCTAGACCATCCTTGCGCGAGTAAGCAGCATCACCTATTATAATAATCGGATTTGTCGCCTTCTTTAAAACCGATACAAATGGATGCTTGCCAGATAATATTTCCTCTAGAACGGTAGCACTTTCCCCAAGCTCCGTAATCTTATAATTCTGATCATCCTCTTCCCCAATCCTGTAGGCTATCATCTTCTTCTTTCTAACCATTCTTCCGATCCTAGAATTTAGAACCGGCGCAACCTGCTTTGGATTGGCTCCAACAAGCAGACAAACATCCGCCTGCTCAATCCCTGCGATTGTGCTATTGAAGAGATAATTACCCCTGGAGTTAGTATCAAATTTATAGCCAAATTGGTTGAAGTCTATATTGCTTGAGCCAAGATTTTGCATGAGTTTTTTAAGCATAAACATCGATTCCAAATCAATCAATGTGCCAGCAATGGCCCCAATCTCGCTCGACTTACACTTCTGCATGGCGCCTACTACAGCAGAAATCGCTTCATTCCATGAAGCTGGCATCAACTTGCCATCCTTCTTCACATATGGCTGATCCAACCGCTGCTGCTTAAGCCCATCGCAGGCAAAGCGCGTCTTGTCAGAAATCCATTCCTCATTCACGTCTTCATTTATGGCTGGCAGAATCCTCATTACCTCCATAGATCTTGTATCCACAAGAATATTCGAACCCACAGCGTCCATAACATCCACAGAAGGCGTAGAAGTCAGCTCCCAGCTCCTAGCTTTAAAAGCATAAGGTTTTGAGGTTAAAGCCCCTACTGGACATAAATCTATAATATTTGCGGATAGCTCAGATTGCAGAGCCTTCTCAACATAAGTAGTTACCTCCATATGCTCGCCACGCCCTATCGAGCCAATCTCCTCAACACCAGCTATATCGGTTGCAAAACGAACGCATCTCATACAATGTATGCACCTTGTCATCTCAGTTTTAACAAGTGGCCCCATGTCTTTTTCCACAACAGCGCGCTTATTTTCGTTATAGCGACTTTTTCCACTGCCATATTTGAAAGCCTGATCCTGCAGATCGCACTCCCCGCCCTGGTCACAAATTGGGCAATCCAGCGGATGGTTGATGAGCAGGAATTCCATAACCCCTTCCCTGGCTTTCTTCACCTTCGGAGTGTTAGTATGAACCACCATTCCTTCAGCCACCGGCATAGCACAAGATGCCACAGGCTTTGGAGATTTTTCTACCTCCACCAGGCACATGCGGCAATTGCCAGCTATCGCGAGCTTCTCATGATAGCAAAAATGAGGTATCTCGATACCTTGCAGCTCGCATGCTTGTATAATGGTTAAGCCTTCTTCTACTTCCGCTTCGCGGCCATCTATCGTTATTTTTGGCATAATATTTAGTTTGTTTTCATAAACGCTAATATTACTATAAGCAATAGGACTTTAGCAAGAAAGACTATTAGAAATGAGAGTATTTCTGTAGTGCGCGTGAGAACTTTGTACAACAGGAGTGAGGATGAGAGACGATGGAGGTACTTTAAAATCAACTATTTTATGTAATTATTTTACTTATCCATGAAAATCAATGTATATATAGTAGGATTTTCATGGATAAGATTCGTCAGAGTTACCTAGATAAAATTACGGAAGATTTCAAAATCGTCCCGATTGTAGCGCTTTTGGGCCCAAGACAATGTGGCAAAACAA
>JAYUHP010000155.1:0-3761 GCA_043766875.1 Rickettsiaceae bacterium | reverse complement strand
TGAATTGGCGAAATCTTATTATCTGATATTAAGAAATCAGCATATTTAAAAATATTAGAATTTTCATTTAAAATAGCTGTCCTTGCAATTGAATCGGTAGCATGCATAGTAAACCTCATTTGTTTTAATATCTTATGTTGAGTTAATACAGGGGGATGCATAAAATCTCAACATACTAATCTTTATGATAACATAGTAATATTAAAAAATAATTAAAATATTT
Source organism: Rickettsiaceae bacterium (assembly GCA_043766875.1). Taxonomy (GTDB): domain Bacteria; phylum Pseudomonadota; class Alphaproteobacteria; order Rickettsiales; family Rickettsiaceae; genus JAYUHP01. Next base: position 3,538 of record JAYUHP010000155.1, on the reverse strand, counting down.
ACTATTTACCTATTAATAGCATTATACTTGATATTATTATACAAAAATCATATGAGAAATATCCTTGCGAAAATTGCGTAAAGCAAAAAACCTTAGACGTAATAGGGTTATAGAACATTGAGATTTAGAATTTTAACAATACCACGCTCTCTATAACCCTTAGCAACAAAGACTTTGAAGTACCTTGCAAGAAAATGCGTACCTTTTTTTCCGAGAACACCTATTAGAATAGGTATCTAACTCCCCATCGTATGGTCCTTGAACTTAGAATAGCGATTGTCGTAGAATAGCTGCACTGTGCCTACTGGTCCGTTACGGTGCTTGGCTATTATAATCTCTGCTACATTATGTACTTTATTCAGCGTCTCCAACCACTCATTATGTTTATCGGTGCCTGGTGTTGGCTGGCGCCGGGAAAGATAATATTCCTCCCTATAGATAAACATTACAATATCAGCATCTTGCTCAATAGATCCAGATTCACGCAGGTCTGAAAGCATAGGCCTTTTATCGTCACGCTGCTCTACAGCACGCGATAGCTGTGAAAGTGCAATAATTGGAATACCTAGCTCCTTCGCAAGGGCTTTGAGTCCTTGAGTAATTTCTGATATTTCCTGCACGCGATTTTCAGAAGTAGAGCTAGAGCCCCTGATAAGCTGTAAATAGTCTATAAATAATATCCCAAGATTATTCTTCCTCTTGAGCCTTCTAGCCCTTGTTCTGATAGCTGAAATGGAGAGAGCAGGAGTGTCATCTATGAAGAAAGGAAGCTCTGAGAGCATCTGAGCCTGGGCTCTTAGCTCATTATAATGCTGCTCATTGACCTTACCGGAACGCAGTGCTGAAGAGTCAATTTTAGTATACATGGAAAGCATACGAGTGGATAATTGTTCGGATGACATCTCGAGTGAGAATACCCCAACAGAAGGCAAAGTATCTTCCTTGGTTCTTTTTTTCTCGAATAAAGCTTTACAAGCGTTTACAGCCAAATTAATCGCAAAGGCCGTCTTACCCATGGAAGGCCTGCCAGCGATGATCACCAGGTCAGACTTATGAAAGCCAGATAATTTTGCGTCTAAATCTACCAGGCCTGAAGTGACTCCTGTAATATGATCAGGGCTTTTCATAGCTCTGTCAATAGAGGTAAGAGAAGATGCAATAGTATCACTAATATTTAAAAATCCTCTTTCAGAGAAGCCTTCTGATGCAAGATGGAAGAGCTTATTTTCAGCCTCTTCAATCTGTTCAACAGCAGCATAGTCGAGCCCTGAATCATATGCTGTAGTGATCATTTCCTCTCCTAAGGAAATAAGATCTCTCCTTAGTGATAAATCATAAATAATCCGCCCATAATCATTGGGGTTAATCACGGTTGTAGCGAGGATTGCAAGCTTGTTCAGATACTCATTCCCTCCCACGGCTTGAAATTGCTCGTCGCCTGAAAACATATTATAAAGTGAAACTGGAGTAGCGCTGATTCCTTTTTCTATGATCAAATTAATAGAATGGTAGATTTTCTTGTGGATAGGTTCATAAAAATGCTCGCTGCGAAGAAATTCAGATACCCTGTTCAGCACTTCGTTATTTGCAATAACAGACCCAAGCAGCATCTGCTCAGCCTGTATATTATAAGGCAAAGTACGAGTGAGTGCGTTTTCTACATGTTCTAAAATTTGAGTCATTCTTGATCCTGTTTGTTTATAAAATTGTCATTGCGAGCTGTCTGACAGAGCATCTGCGGCGCCAGACCGCGAAGCAACCCAGTTATATATTCGTTGCGTTAGCAACACTCAATAAAATTTAGAATTGCTTCGCAATAGCTGTTCTACTCGGTTAATGACGTTATTAAGCCAAGAACTTCTCGGCCTCTAATGCAGCCATACATCCGGTGCCTGCTGCGGTTACGGCTTGTCGATATATCTTATCCTGCACATCGCCTGCGGCAAATATCCCAGGAATATTTGTCTTTGTTGAATTGGGTTTGGTTATTATATAGCCTTCTTCGTCAATATCCAACATTCCTTTAAACATGTCAGTATTGGGCTTGTGACCTATTGCTATAAAAATCCCATCGATCTTTAGCTCTCTAACCTTGCTGTCTATGGTACTCTGAATCACTGCATGAGTGACGGATTTTGGCTCTTCAGTGCCTTTAACCTCGGCTAACGTATGGTTCCATATCATTTCTATTTTAGGATGCTTAAGTAGTCTTTCCTGAAGAATTTTTTCTGCCCTAAGTTCATCCCTTCTATGCATAAGATAAACCTTGCTCGCATGGTTGGTTAAATATAAAGCCTCTTCTACGGCAGTATTACCGCCACCAACTACAAGTACTTCTTTGCCTCTAAAGAAAAACCCATCGCATGTGGCACATCCAGAAACTCCAAAGCCTTGAAAGTGCTTTTCGGACTCCAGCCCAAGCCATTTTGCCTGGGCACCAGTCGAGATTATCACGCTATCCGCATGATATGTATCGGAGCCACCATAGGCTATGAAAGGTGGCTTTGAGAAGTCTACTTTGGTTATATAGTCAAAAATAATCTTGGTACCAACATGCTCTGCTTGTTTGGTCATTTGCTCCATGAGCCAAGGGCCCTGGATTACATCCGCAAAGCCTGGGTAGTTTTCTACATCCGTAGTAATCGTAAGCTGTCCACCTGGCTGCATTCCATGCACCATAATTGGGTGCATATTAGCTCTTGCAGCGTAAATTGCTGCCGTACAGCCTGCTGGGCCTGAACCAATGATTAGGACTTTTGTTTTATGCTCTGTAGCCATGAATCTATGTAATTTATTTCTTCGTTGTTAAACAATGCTGGTGGGTGACCTACGTCATGCATTGCATAGACACTCATATTATGTCTTAGATTCATTTTATCAACAGTTTTTTGCAGTAAAATCTCAGAATCTACTCCATGAATCAAGAGGGTAGGGCAGGAAATTTTGTCCCATATGTCCCAAAAGACTACGTCTTGCGGGCTTTCCATATCTATTATAAAAGTTTGGGCAATATCTGGATCATAATTTAGGCGGTATAATCCATCATCTGATAAAATAGCATTATAGCCTGCTATATGGTCCCAATGCTCATCTTCCGATATGCCAAAATTTTTGAATATCATCTGCAAGTGCTTTTTTGCAGCGTTGAAATCTGGGAAGCTCGGGTTGGTTCCAACATATCTTCTGATTTTAGCTAAGGCCTTGCCTGGTATCTCAGGACCTATGTCATTTAGTATAAGTGAATCAAATATTTCAGGAGAAGTTGATGCCAGCATCATGCCCATAATACCTCCCATGGAAGCGCCAATAAAATGCATTTTTGATATATTTAATAAATGCAAAACTGCAAGCAAATCAGCATTATATACTTCATAGTTATAAAGCAGCTTATTATCAAACCAATCGCTGTTTCCACGGCCTGGCATATCAATTGCGATGACTCTAAAATGCTTAGATAGTGTATTTGCCAAGTAGTCAAAATCATGTGAATTAGCAATTAAGCTATGAACGCAAACTAGCATTTTTTCTGCTGTCTCAT
>JAYUHP010000154.1:0-1322 GCA_043766875.1 Rickettsiaceae bacterium | reverse complement strand
GCCTATGGTCGTTCTACAGGCAATGAATGAGGGTCTTCCGGAGAATTTTGCTGTCTGTAATGCTTTGTTGATAGATTCAAAATCATGACCATCTGCATCGAATGTGTTCCAGCCAAAGGCATGAAGCTTCTCAGCATGATTTTCTGAAACAGCCAAGCTTGTATCGCCATCAATGGTAATTTTATTATCATCGAACAAGACGATAAGATTATCCAGTTTTAAATGTCCAGCTAGCGAAAGAGCTTCATATGAGAGACCTTCCATAAGGCATCCATCACCTACTATCACATATATTTTATGGGTTTTTTTGAGCTTTTTAGCGGCTATTGCCATTCCGACAGCATTTGCTAGCCCTTGAGCGAGCGGCCCAGTAGTAGTCTCAACAGCTGGATATATGCCGTACTCAGGATGGCCTGGAGTTTTTGAACCAAGCTGCCTGAAATTTTGCAGCTCTTCTATTGGAAAATCCTTATAGCCCGCCAAATAATAGAAAGCATATAGGAGCATGGACCCGTGACCTGCAGACAGTACAAGTCTATCGCGCTCTTCCCATTTCGGATTTGTTGGATTGAATCTTAGAAATTGTAACGCCAAACATGTCATTACATCAGCCATACCAAGTGGCAGGCCTGGGTGGCCAGAAGCCGCTTTTTCTATGGCATCTGCTGCAAGAATCCTTATGCAGTTACTGAGTTGTTTTTGCTGTTCTCGGTTAGTTTTTTGTAGGTCCATGAAATATTCTCTATCTATGTCTGGTTAAATGTATTTTACTATTAATAAACGCGTCATCCCGGAAATTGCGTAGCAATTGTCCGGGAACCATAAGCCCAGCATCTGAGATAATAAACAGCTGTACAGGTTACGGATCCCGGATATTTTTCTTTGAAAAATTCCGGGATGACGATATAGTCTCATCCTAAACGAAAAATATTATTATGACAATCCTATCTGTATTCAAGTTCCTAGAAGAATTTTTTAGAGTAACATGGCTGTCCGTTAGCTCAACCAAATTTTACCCTGATCTATATAAAAAATACCGTGGCTATGGCTTTAAATATATTATTATAGCCATTTCTATGACTTCTATAGTCTATGCTACTTTTATTTTTAGCAGTATTAATAGTTTTAAATACTATCTTAATAATGACGATGGGGAAAACAACCCAGTTGAGTTTATATTAAAGCAATGGCCAGAAGTAAAATATGACGGGCAAAGCATCCTGCTCGCTGATAGCGCACCGGTTTTACTGAGAAATATTGCTGGCAAGGTAGTTCTGGCTATTGATTCGGAAGGGAATTTGTCTGAGGATCAGAAGCAGAAA
>JAYUHP010000153.1:0-9977 GCA_043766875.1 Rickettsiaceae bacterium | reverse complement strand
GCTGAAATTAATGGCTTGAAGGCTCAGCTAGCAGGGCTAACTGCTCCTGCTGATACTTCAGGTGCTGATGGAACTACAGCTGATAATAGCGTAGATACTACAGCAGTAGCTCTAGATACTACAGCAGTAGCTCCAGATACTACAGCAGCAGCTCCAGATACTACAGCAGTAGAAGCTAGTACAGATCAAGCAGCGCTTGCTGAGATTCCAGCTGTTGGAGATACTCCAGAACTCTTAGTTGAAGGAAACGGAGATAATGGTAGTTCAAGTGAAAACGGAGATAATGGTAATTGTAGTAGTGCCGTAATGGTAAGTCCACCTGCTAATATTGTTACGGATAATACAGTAGCAGAAGGAGATATACCAGATCAAGAAGGTTCTGAGACTGCTTCTGAGGAAGAAGTTTCAGCTGTAGCAGTAGTTTCTGTGCCAGTAGCTCAATGGTCAGCGATTCTTTCTGCTCTTAATACATTAAACTCGTTGGTGTCATCAGTAGGCGGAAGTGCCGCTGCTGATCCAGTTGTGGGTGCAGACAGTGCTGCTGATCCAGTAGTTGCGGCTGGTGAAGTTGCAAATGATAACGTAGCCTAAGCTGATAATTCGTCACCCCGGAAATTGCGTAGCAATTATCCGGGATGGCGATAATTACAACTTCACAACATTTACGATAATCTGCGGCTGTTTGCCGCTTTCTTCCTTAAGGATTCTACGGATTGAACTTCTGATTACTGTGATGATCTGATCATCGCTGGATCTGTTCTTATTGCTTCTCTGCAGGGATGCTATCCCATCTTTTACATCGAGTTTAATCGAGTCAAAAATATCTTTATCCTCAATATCTTCCAAGCAGCCAGGGGCTGATATAATAAGCTCTCCGACCAAAGCACCTTTGTTATCCATATTTACAGAAGCGAATACTATCCCCATGTCACGCATTTTGCGGCGCATCTTGAGTATATTAGAATCAGAAGGGATCAGGAAGTTGCCATCCACGGCTAGATAGCCGCTATGTACCTTGCTTATGATTTTTGGCTCATGCTTATCCAGCTTCACTACTGAGCCATTTTCGACCTCTATAGCGAATTTTGCTCCCCAGCTTCTTGCAAGCTTAGCATGCTCATGAAGATGGACTGGTTCGCCATGGACAGGTACAACTACTTGAGGGCGGATCAAATTATACATTTTTTCCAGCTCTTCAATAGCAGGGTGGCCTGAGACATGCACAAAATGGTCTCTTTCAGTGATAACTTCTATGCCATCTCTGACAAGCATGTTGAACATTCTGAATATTTTCTTATCATTGCCTGGAATAATTTTAGAGGAGAAAATCACCGTATCACCAGGAGCGAGCTTGAAATGCTGGTGGTTTTTGCTTGCCATCTTAGCCATAGCAGCGAGAGGTTCACCCTGGCAACCAGTTGCCACAACCATCACTTCCTCGCGTTTATAACGATTAATATCGCGCTCGTTTATAATATGCGGCACATCCAGTAAGTATCCGCTATCCTGGGCGGCAGCTAATATCTTATGCATGCTGCGTCCAGTGAGAGCTATTTTGCGTCCAGCAATTTTTGCTGCGTGGATAATGGTATCCAGTCTAGCTAGATTAGAGGCAAAAGTGGTAACTACTATCATTTTAGGGCAGCCAGCTATAATATCCACAAGGCTTTTGCGTACGTCCCCTTCGGATCCAGAAGAGCCCTTATTGAATACGTTGGTAGAATCGCATACCATAGCAAGAATGCCTTCTTTGCCGTATTCACGCAATAGCTCCTCATCATTCGGCTCACCAATAATAGGATCATGGTCGAATTTCCAATCCCCTGTGTGAAAAATATTTCCCTTAGGTGTGCGAATCATCAAAGCCTGCATTTCAGGCGCTGAGTGAGTAAGAGATACAAATTCTATCTCAAAAGGATCGAGAGTGAATTTGCTCTTGGGAGCTATAGTGATAATTTTTGGTTTTTTCTCAAAGCTATATTCAGCCAATTTGCCTTTGATGAAATTTGAGGTAAAAGTAGTTGTGTAAATAGGTACACTAATTTCCTGTAGCAAAAATCCCAAACCGCCCACATGATCCTCATGAGCATGGGTCAGTACTATCCCAAGGATATCTTTGTGATGCTGTCGGACGAAAGTTGTGTCAGCAACTACTAAATCCACTCCAGGCAAGTAGTCATCAGGGAAACCTGCTCCACAGTCAACAATGATCCATTTGCCATTGCAGTGATACATATTAAAATTCATGCCTATTTCATTTGAGCCTCCAAGAGGTACAAATAATAGATCTTCTTTATAGTCTTTTATATTAAACGCCATTAATTTTAGTCCTTATTTGCGGCGCAGAAATGCTGGGATCTCGTAGATCTCACTGGTCTGCTCCTGATTTTGAGTATTTGGTGTGGTTGCTTGAGGTTGGTTTGTTTCTTGAGTAGGGTAACTAGGCTTGTTTGACATACCCCACATTCTGCGTAGCAATGCCAAAGGGCCGGTTTCTGTCTGAGTAGCTTGAGTGGCAGAAGGAGCCATGTTATATTCACCATATTTTGGAGGAATATTCATGTCCCGCTCTTCTTGCAGCGCTGCTACTTCCTGCTCAATGCTTTCTTCTACTTCTTCGATAATAGACTCTATTACTTCTTCAACGCGAGCTTCTACGGAAGCAGTGCTTTCAAATGCAAGTGTAGATCTTATAGATATAACAGTTTCTGCATCAATACCAGTTGCTACAACTGATACTCTCATGGTGCCTTCCAGACTAGGGTTGAAAGTTGAGCCGAAAATGATATTTGCATCACCGTCCCCAATTTCTTGGCGAATACGGTTAGCTGCAGCATCTACCTCGAATAATGTCATGTCAGGACCGCCGGTAATATTGATCAGAACGCCCTTTGCACCGCAGATAGAATGATGCTCTAATAGTGGGTTAGCAATAGCACGTTCAGCTGATTCCACGGCTCTATTTTCGCCGGAAGCCTCGCCTGTACCCATCATCGCTTTGCCCATTTCGCTCATTACAGCTTTAATATCCGCATAATCAAGGTTAATCAGCCCTGGCATAATCATCAGGTCAGTTACACTGCGCACGCCGTTGTGGAGCACGTCGTCAGCCATTTTAAATGCATCTGCGAAAGTAGTGCGTTCATTTGCGATTCTAAATAGATTTTGATTTGGAATAACTATCAAAGTATCTACATATTTTTGTAATTCTAATAATCCTTGGTCTGCAGTTTTCATCCTATGCATCCCTTCGAAATGGAATGGTTTTGTGACGATACCAACGGTTAGAATGCCTCTTTCCTGTGCAAGACGAGCAACAACAGGAGCTGCACCAGTACCAGTCCCGCCGCCCATTCCTGCAGTAATAAATATCATGTTACTACCTTCTAGATAGCTTATGATTTCATCTGCAGATTCTTCAGCAGCAGCCATACCAACTTCAGGAGAAGCTCCAGCTCCAAGTCCTCTGGTTGTGTTTGCACCTAACTGAATTTTATTCTCAGCCAAGGAATGTTCTAGGGCTTGTGCATCGGTGTTAGCAACAACAAAAGTTGCTCCTTGGAGGCCAGACGCTATCATGCGATCTACAGAGTTGCCCCCCGCTCCACCCATGCCAAAAACTGTTATCACTGGTTTTAAGATTAATTTTTCTGGGGCTTTGAGATTTATTGACATTTTTTTCCTAAGTAAATAATTATCCACGGATATAATACAGTTAAAATCTATATTATTCAAATTGTTATGAGTATTTATGCACTATCACCTGAAATGCGCTGTATATCCGCTCCACAATTGCGAAGCTTTTGCTCCAGAGAGTCGTATCCTCTGTACAAATGATATATCCTACGCACCTTCGTTTCTCCTTCCGCTGCAAGCCCTGCCAGCACCAATGATACTGAAGCTCGTAGATCACTAGCCATTACCTCAGCTCCTACTAATTTATCTATACCACGGACAACTGCATTGTTGCTGGTGATATTGATATGAGCTCCCATTCTGCACAGCTCAGGAACATGCATGAATCTATTTTCAAAAATATTCTCCGTAATAACAGATGTACCATTAGCTAAACACATCAAAGCCATATATTGGGCTTGTAGGTCTGTAGGAAACCCTGGATGAGGCATTGTTGACATATCCACAGGGTGGATTTCCCCATTGCTTTTGGCTATAATCCCATTATCCGTTTGCTCAATAATCACCCCAACTTCCGCTAATTTTAGGCAAATATTCTCTACCATAGCATAGTTTACATTACGAAGGAATAAATTTCCTTTAGTAATCGCAGCAGCGACCATATATGTTCCAGCCTCAATTCTATCAGCTATTACTTTATGAGTATGAGCTGACAAAGATGAAACGCCGTCTATGGTTACATGGTCAGTGCCAATCCCTTGGATTTTTGCTCCCATACCCACAAGGCAGTTACAAAGATCAGTAATTTCTGGCTCTCTAGCGGCATTGCTAAGCAATGTAGAGCCTTTTGCAAGACAGGCTGCCATGATAAGATTGACTGTAGCTCCAACGGATATTTTGTTAAAATTAAAGTGCACACCTTTTAGCCCAGATTTTGCTTCTGCGATTATATAGCCCTGGTCTATGGTGATTGTGGCTCCCATGGCTTCCAATCCCGATAAATGGAGATCAACTTGCCTAGCACCCAGTGCACAGCCACCAGGGAATGATACTTTTGCCTTACCAAATCTGGTAAGCATTGGGCCTAGTACCCAAATAGAAGCTCTCATTTTCCGGACTATATCATATGGCGCAGTAAGGTTCGTCATATTATCTGCGAGCAGCGTAGCTGTAGAGCCTTTCATGTCGCATTTGACCCCAAGATTTTCAAGCAAAGAAATCATTGTTGATATATCAGTTAGGGTAGGGATGTTTTCTAATATTAGCGGCTTGTCAGACAATATTGCTGCGGTCATAATGGGCAGAGCCGCATTTTTTGCTCCACTTATGTCGATTGACCCGTGAAGTGGTTTTCCACCTCTTATTAGAATGCTGTCCATATTTAAATTCCTAATATATCTTAAATCTTGAGCTAACAAGCTCTTGTTCTAGTCTTGAATGCAATGCATCCACAAGCCCTTCTGAATCAAGGCTAGAGGACATAAACTTCCTCTTGAACCATGATTCTTTGGCTTTTATATAGTCTATATTTACTTTATCGCCAAATTTTTTCTTGATGAAACTATATATATTATCTATTCCATCTATTAGCCCGAAATCCTTGGCTATCATGCCGGCCCAAAACTCTCCATTAAATAAGACTTCATCAGATTGTGTAAGTCTGGCCTTACGTCTGGATTTTACATAATCTATGAAATGCGCATGGGCTTCTTTTTGGAGCGAGTCTAAAATCTTGATATCGCCTGCTTTCGCTGGGCTAAAAGGATCGAGAATAGACTTGTTCATTCCTTGAGTATAAATACGCCTTTCCACTCCCATTTTCTTAATGGCCTCTTGGAAACCAAACCCAGATGAAATAACTCCAATGCTACCTATAACAGAGCTTTTTGAAGCATAGATCTCATCTCCCGCGCATGCTAGCCAATATCCGCCAGAAGCCGCCATATCTTCAACGAAACTATATACAGGAACAGATTTTTCTTTGGCAAGGGTGATGATTCTATTTGCAATGAGCTCGGATTGGACTGGCGATCCACCTGGAGAGTTTATTATAAGGCATAGAGCGCTGAGTTTTGGCTTGGCAAATGCAGACTCAATTGATTCATTCAGTGCTTCAAGAGTCATGCCAGATCTTCCAATGCCAATTTTGCCTATAACGCCGGACAATCTTAGTACGGATACTACTGGGCGAGGGTTGCGGAACCTCTCGAATGTAAGACAGTGGAATATGGATTCTAACCTACTATAAGATATGTTGCTTGCAGCCATGCTACTGCTGCTGTGGTGGGAGTTTTGCTTCTTCATCTTTTTTCTCTTTGATGGGTTCATTGTTCATTCGTTGGTTGAGCGACCTATCTTTATAGCTATTTTTTGGGGTAGCTGGGTTACCTGAAATATATGATAAGAGGGTTTCCCTGACCTTATCATCATACCAAGGCACTGCACCTGTGAATGTGGCTATCGCTTTGCCATCTGGCCCTATAACTATGCTTGTTGGCAGCCCTGCTATCTCCAAAGCTTTGAATAACGCGTTCTTATAATCATGCATTACTGGCAAGTGCCTCAGGTTGTAGCTGTTGTAGAATTTTTTTACCTGCTCCACGCCAGTGTAGTCCTGAGACACTGGGATTACAAGGAATTTTAATTTACGAAAATCCTTCTGTAGATTATCCAAATCTACCATCTCATTAACGCATGGAGAGCACCAAGTTGCCCAGAATACTAGCATTATGGTCTGGCCTTCGTATTCTTCCAGAAAATGCTTATTTCCATCGGCGTCAAAAACCGCCACATCATCCGGCATATTCATTGGCTCATAAGTCTTAAGTTTGAATGCAGATTCCGCATCCTTCCCAATTGCATTGGAAATAGAAAATAGAATAAATACTGCTGTGATTAAGAATTTCAACATTCAGATTAGACATCATAAAAAAATATTATATGATAATAGCTATTATATGGTCATTATCAAGGGATTTGGGGAAGTATTGATGCAAAAAATTGCAATTATATTCTTACTATGCACTCTCATTGCTGGTTGTGGGCTTAAGGGCTCGCTTAAGCGTGAGGATGACCAAAGCCCGTCTTCTACGCTGGAATAAAAATATCCTCAATCCTCCCAGCTCCACGCTCAATGCCATCTCTCCAAGTCAAAGCCTTAGGAAAACCCAGAACTATAACCTCGGCAGGCTTTAGCCCGAGCATAAGCTTATTATGCCATTTCTCATCCGCTTCTGGGTTGCAGCGCAGTACAAACTCTAGCAAAGATGGGTTATGCCCAACGATTAGCATATTGCCGTCGGACTCTATATTACCCACAAAAAATGCCAGAATATCAACATCATTACTATAGATCTCATCGCAGAATTCCACTATCTCATCAGGCAGCGGCAAATGTTCTTGCAGAACTTTCAAAGTCTGTCTTGTACGTTTGGTGGTGGAACATAATATGCGATCGATTTTATGATTTTTGAGGTAGGCGGCCGAAAGCGCAGCCTGTTTTTTACCCAAAGGACTTAATTCCCTCTCAAGATCTCTGCTCAATGACCTTGGCGCATCCCCATGTCTTATTAATATTAGTTTTTTCATAAATATGTTTTATAATTCGGTCATGGCGTTGTATAGCTCTTACTAACCGGCTTGAAGCATTATACTGTGAAAATTGGGAGTTGTAATCCCAATTTTCATGAATTTTATTTATTCGCATGAAAGTGTAAAAAATCTTCCAGTATATCAGTTGGTTCGACTATTATGCAGTCTGACTGCATTTTAGTCGAAATTTTATTTTTATTTTTTGTCCGAAGCTATAAATTCTTTTCTAGCTTTTCTACTTGGAAAAAAGGTTTTGAGGAAAAAGCCACCATCTTCTTCTACCACGTATGGAACCTCGTAAACCTCAGATAATACTCTAACAATTAGAATTTTTTGATGCGGATATTTTTTGCTCTTATGAGCCCTAATGTCTAAAAGGCCGTCACCAGACATTGATTGTATTATCTCCTCAAACCCTATAGCTCGTCTTTCTAATAAAAGAGCGTTTTTCTCGTGAGAATATCGAAATTTCATCATTATACGGCGGATGCTTCTTTATGGATTACCATATTTAGGTATGTTTGATATGGAATTCCACATTTAGAAGCCTTGATTTTTATAGCCTCGATATCATTGGTAGATACCCTGATCGTGATTGGTTTTTTGTCACTAATATGAGACTTTGCGGCCATCCGTAATTGTTTTTTTAGCTCTACAACATTAGGCACTGACTCAAAAGATTCATAATTATCTTCAAGATCCTGCTCGTATTTATCTAATTTATCCATATAACCTCTATAATATACATAATGCGCTGATACTACAATAAAAATACATACATTGTCAATACAATTCAAACAATAATAAAAAATATTTTCATTTTTTTGCACTTTTTTCCCCCACAACCCCTTAATGAGATTTTTTGGCATGTTATGGTCGCTACATGTGAGTGGTATTTTTCTTTAATGAGTATAGATAAATGCCCCTCATAATGATAGTATAAAACGGAGAGAATAAAATGAAAAACATAGAACAATATAAAGCAGCGGATCCGGCCCAATCAGTATGGGTGGCGGCGTCGGCGGGTACAGGCAAGACAAAGGTGCTGACCGATAGGGTACTGCGGTTACTTTTAGCAGGAGCGCCATTTGATAAGATATTATGTCTGACCTTCACCAATGCTGCGGCGAGTGAGATGACAAATCGTATTTCGAAATCTTTACTCGAGTGGCAAAACAGTGAAAAGAGGGAAGGGCTGCTAGAGGAGCTATTGGGACGTTCCCCTACAGAGACTGAAATCGCAATGGCTGCCGGGCTGTTTAAGGATTTGATGCTTTCGCCAGAGCAGCTGAATATTCACACTATTCATTCATTCTGCCAGAAAATTTTGCAGCGTTTCCCTTTTGAAGCAGGCTTAAGCCCTGGCTTTAAGGTGCTTGGCGAAATGGAGACTCAGGAGCTGTGCGATAAGGTAATCGAAGATTTAGCAAATAGTGATAATGACTCGCTGAATTATGTGCTGAGCTGCACTCATGAACTGACGTTCAATGATATTATCATGGAGATACTAACCAGTCAGATATATTTCAGGGATTTATTTCATAACTATTCGTCCAAGGAAGAATATATAAAATATTTAAAGCATGAGACCAATGTCTCTCATCATGAAGATTTTTATATAGCTGATTTTGCATCGAATGTTACAGAAGTCTTTGATCCAGATCTAGTGGACGTAGAGCGCAGTCTAATAGAGCGGTATAATGCCTATGCTGCGTTGCCGCTGGATGAGAAGATCAGGAGATTTTCGCAATTTGAGCTAGTGCTTTGTACAATGACGGGGGAGCCGAGGAAGACGCTGCTCATGAAGAAATCGCGTGTGAAGAATCCTGGTATGGAGGATTCATTGCGTAGTACCCAAGCTGCTCTATTTGAATGTAGCCAGAAGGTCAAGATTGCCAGAATGATAGTGGCAACTGGTCATATGTTTGAGATCGCTCAGAATGTGATAGCGAAATATGCGGATTACAAGAAATCTAAGGGCTGTTTAGATTATGACGATCTCATTTATTACACGAAAGAGCTGCTTACAAACAGCGCTGTCAAAGATTGGGTACTATATAAGTTGGATGGTGGTGTGATGCATTTGCTCGTCGATGAAGCGCAGGACACAAGCCCTGGTCAGTGGCAAATTATCGACTCTATTATGCAGGAATTTTACTCGGGCGAAGGTGCCTCGAAAGATGACAGAACAGTCTTTATAGTAGGGGATGAAAAACAGTCTATATACAGTTTTCAAGGTGCTGATGTATCAAACTTTATGCGTGTGAATAGCTATATCAAAGAGCAGATGAAGCAGGTAAATAAGTCATATCAAAATATTGATTTGGAATGGTCATATAGATCGTCTTCTGCGGTGTTAGATGTTGTCGGCACAATTCTAGAGCGCAATGCTATACATTTCGGTCTCGCTCCTCCGAATCTCAAATGTTTCAGAGATCAGCATAATGGTACCGTCGAGCTTTGGCCTCTATATAAAGACAAAAAAGGACCTGAGGATTTATTCTGGCCATTGGTGGATGATTATAAGACGGACGAATGGGCAGGGTCATTGCTTGCAAGGGATATTGCCCAGTTCATCAAAAACTACATAGGCTCTGGAACTATTCTGCCCTCAACAGGTCAGCCGGCTGCTCCTCGTGATTTTATGATATTAATCCGAAGGCGCAATGAGTTCACTCATGAGATAATAAATGCCCTTAAAATTGCTGGCGTAGAAGTTGGAGGAATAGATAGGATGATGATAATGGAGC
>JAYUHP010000152.1:0-1325 GCA_043766875.1 Rickettsiaceae bacterium | reverse complement strand
TAACTCTATATTGCTACTCTTCAATAAAGATCTATTGCTATCTATATTTACCTAACAATGCCTGAGAGGCTCCAGCCATACCAGTTGTAAATTATAGCCATTGTAGTATAATATGGCCTTAGTTAGGGGGCTATACTCATGAAACGGCAATATCATATTTTAGTAGTGGATGATGACGTTAGGATACTTAAGCTTTTGAAGCAGTTCTTATCGCAGAATGGCTATCTTGTATCTACAGCTGCTTCCGTACAGGAGGCTGAGGTCTATATAAAAGAGACTATATTTGATTTGCTATTGCTTGATGTGATGATGCCAGGCGTAACTGGTATCGAATTTGCTCGCAGGATTAAAGAGGATGAGATGCATGTGCCAATTATATTGCTTACCGCTTTATCTGAGCCTGAGGATGAGGCTGCGGGGCTTGAAGCCGGAGCGGATGCTTATATGACAAAACCATTTGATGCAAAGGAACTTTTATTACGTACTCAAAAGCTGATAGAGCTATATGGCAATAAGAAATAGTCTCTATAAATTTATGCCACATAATCTGGTTAGCAGGTTTCTCCTGATTATTGCTGTACCAATGATTATTGCTCAGCTTGTTGCCATCTATATATTTTATGATAGGCATTGGTCTAATGTTTTTACTTCCACAAGCAAGATGGTCGCAAATGAGATTAATCTTATAACCAATGTTTATAATAACCATGGATTTGAGGAGGCTAACGCCGAAGCTGCTGCTTTAGGACTGAGGTTGAGATATACGCCAGGGATGAAATTAGAACGACAGAGCAGCGTAGGTGATCTTGAAGGGCTTGCTGAGGCGCTGAAGTCAATAACCAAGAGGAAGGTAGCACTAAAGCTGGTAAAGGATGAAACTGAGATCCAAATTATGCTGCAGCTGCCCAAAGGAGTCCTGACATTTCATAGATCAGTTAAGCCATTGATCAATCCCACTACTTATGTATTTGTGGTTTGGATGGTATCGCTAACATTCCTGCTATTCATTGTCTCTCTGATTTTTTCTAGAAATCAGATTCGCTCAATTCTTGAGCTCGCAAGAGCTGCAGATTCATTTGGGAGTGAAGGAAAAGAGATAATAGATTATAAGCCATCCGGCGCTACCGAGATCAGAAAGGCTGGGATTGCATTTCTGCGCATGAAAGAGCGGATAGAACAACATATTGCAAAGCGCACACAGATGCTGGCCATGATATCGCATGATTTAAAAACGCCATTGACGAGAATGAAGCTACAGCTAGAAATGATGCCTAATTCTGAGGAAGTAGAGGATATGCGCGGAGATGTTGTTAGCATGCAGCAAA
>JAYUHP010000151.1:0-10008 GCA_043766875.1 Rickettsiaceae bacterium | reverse complement strand
ATACGTTTCAGCGCTTCATCTATCTTATCAATCAGCTTACGATAACGATCTCTAGTACGTAATTCTATTCCAGTGTCAGTTTCAATCGTTGCGCGATCATTCAAATCTGGCTCGTTCCAATTCTCTTCCTTTAAGTGGTTGAGAGTTTCCCTAGAGTTGTTTAATAGCTCTTCCTTCCACACAAGAAGCTTCTGCTTGAAATACTCCAGCTGCATCGGATCCATATATTTCTCTTTTTCAGATGGCTTGTATCCTTCGGGAAGTATAACTCTTTGCATATTTATCTCGTTTTGCTTTGATTTTTCGACAATTATATACTAATTTTTTTACCATGTGCAATAATATTCATAGTAGCCTATTATATTTGATACTGGAGTAAGTGGAAATGAGTGACATACTAGGAAAAATAGAGGATATAACACCATATTTGCACAAGATATGGAATTATCCGCTATTTACCATCAGCAACCGTGAGTTGTTCATTGGAAATTTTCTGATCGCTGTTTTCGCAGCGTTTGTAGGAATCAAATATTATAAATTGCTTGTACCCAAGCTAGAGCGATATATCTCAAGCCATATTAATCATGATAAAACTACATCTCACGTGGTGCAGAAGGTTGTATCCTATCTCATAGCACTTATATATATCAGCTTTGTTCTAGATTTAGCCAATATCCCCATGAGCAGCTTTGCGTTCTTAGGAGGTGCTATAGCTCTTGGCCTTGGTCTTGGAGCTCAAACTCTAATTGGTAACTTTCTTAGCGGTTTGATAGTGGTTATGGAAAAAACGCTAAAGATCGGTGACGTTATAGAAATTGATGGAGTAATAGGTACAGTAAAAACTTTGGGTATTAGGTCAACTAAGATAAGAACGATGTGCAATTCAGATGTCGTGATTCCTAACAGCAACTTCACTCATAACATGTTTGTTAAGCTAAGCGACAAGAATGATGCTATGGAAAAAAAAGCCCGGCTCACCGTTTATTCGGACAAAACAGCTGAGGCACAAATACGCAAGGATATCACAGAGCTTTTCTTTTCGCTAGGCTCTATCTTACAAAAACCCAAGCCGGAAATTTATCTCACAGAGGTCAGTGATGGCAAATATCAATATACCATATATTTTTATCTAGAAATAACGGACCAAAGCAACATAGAAGCTGTACAAGACGTCATTAATACGGCTATGATCAAAAAGCTCAATAAATGTGCTTTTGATTTAACATATCCAAGCGAACTTAAAATTAAGAGAGAAAAATAAATGCAAATGCTACCTATCATTTTAATGTTCATTACCCTGGGAATATTAGTACTGGGCGTAGTATTTATGGCAATGGGTAATAAGCTCAACCTAAAATATAGTACGAAGCTCATGTCGCTCAGAATTATAACTCAGGCTGTCGTGGTCCTTTTGTTCGCATTGCTTTATTATTTCCAGAGAAAACTTTTCTAGCGCCTCAGTAATTGCGCGCAGGCCAGTTTTTTGTTATTATACCCCATACCAAGGATGAATTGAACGATTATGAGAAATATTACGGTTAGAGAAGCCTTACGGGAGGCTATGAGGGAAGAAATGCAACGCGATCCCAATGTGTTTCTTATTGGTGAAGAAGTTGCAGAATATCAAGGAGCCTATAAAGTTTCCCAAGGATTGCTTGATGAATTCGGGCCAAAGCGTGTTATTGACAGCCCGATCACGGAACATGGCTTTACAGGACTCGCCATTGGCAGCGCTTTCGTGGGGCTCAGGCCTATAGTAGAATTCATGACGTTTAACTTTGCTATGCAAGCTATTGACCAAATAGTCAATTCTGCAGCAAAGACCAATTACATGTCTGGCGGGCTTGTTAGATGCCCTATAGTATTCCGCGGGCCAAACGGTTCTGCCGCCAGGGTTGGTGCTCAGCATAGCCAAAATTATGCTTCATGGTATGGCCATGTGCCAGGTCTTAAAGTTATTTGCCCATATAGCGCAGAAGATGCTAAAGGCTTACTTATCAGCGCAATCCGTGACCCTAACCCGGTGATTTTCCTGGAAAATGAATTATTATATGGCAATAGCTTCGATGTAGCCGATGAGATAGAGCCTATTGAGATAGGGAAAGGGAAAATTGTAAGAGCTGGGAGCGATGTAACCATCACAGCTTTTTCCATTCAGGTGAAATTGGCTCTGGAAGCTGCTGAAATTTTAGCATCTGAGGGAATAGACGTGGAGGTAATAGACTTACGCACGATAAAGCCCCTAGACACAGATTTAATCAATGAGTCAGTACGTAAAACCAATAGATTGGTTGTAGTGGAAGAAGGCTGGTTCTTTGGCGGCGTGAGCCCTACTATAGCCACAATTGTGATGCAGGACTCATTTGACTATCTGGATGCACCAATAGAAACAGTAACAGCCAAAGATGTGCCGCTACCGTATGCAGCAAATTTAGAAAAAGCTGCCCTTCCTTCAGTTGAAGACATATTAGTTGCGGTCAGAAAAACTTGTTATAAAAGGTAGGAATATGCTCCTCATTATTGGAAATGCTGAATTTTATGCGAGTGTTTTTGAGGAGACGGGGAAAATCTTTTGGTTTTTTAAAAAGCCAGCATAGCCTTCCCTATGTGCTTGTTAAAAAGCCAAAAATTTTTTCTGTATGCCAAAAAGACGAAGCAGAAAAACAGTAGATTCAATAATGAGGAGTATATATGCCAGTAAAAATTTTGATGCCAGCCCTTTCTCCCACCATGACGGCTGGGAATCTTGCTAAATGGATAAAGAACGCAGGCGACACTATAAAAGCCGGCGATGTAATAGCTGAAATCGAGACGGATAAGGCTACAATGGAAGTAGAGGTCGTAGATGAAGGTATTTTAGCGAAAATTATAGTACCTCAAGGAACCGAAAATGTGCCTGTAGGAAGCCTAATAGCAGTTATTCTTGAAGAGGGCGAAGATGAAAGCTTGATAGAGGCAATGATCATCGCAGCACCTGGTCAAAAGGCTACGCCCGCTCCTGCTAAGGAAGAAAAGCCTAAGACAGAAGTGCAGACTCATGTACAGGAAAGCAAAACAAGCGACAGGATTTTTGCTTCACCTTTAGCCAAAAGAATAGCAGAGCAAAATGGTGTTAATCTTGGAAGCATTTCAGGCTCTGGCCCTCATGGAAGAGTTATTAAGTCAGATGTGCTTGGATCCAGCTCAACCCTGGGCGCTATCGGACGCAATCCTGAGGAATATAAGCTAAAAGCTCATAATAATATAAGGAAAATTATAGCTAAAAGGCTGGTTGAGTCAAAACAAGAAATTCCGCATTTCTACCTCAATATCGAGTGTAATTTGGATAAATTGCTGGAAGCAAGGCATGACATTAATGCCGTTGCTGGTCATCCGCCAAAATATAAACTGTCAGTAAATGACCTTATCATCAAAGCCGTATCGCTAGCTCTGCGGGATGTTCCCGCCGCAAATGCCAGCTGGGATGATAGTGGAATTATGCTTTATAACAATGTTGATGTTTCGGTCGCAGTGGCAATTGATGATGGGTTGATTACTCCTGTAGTACGTAATGCAGATCAAAAATCATTGACTGAGATTTCTAATGAAATGAAGTTACTGGCCCAAAGAGCTAAGGAAAATAAGCTTAAGCCCGAGGAATTCCAAGGTGGAGGCTTTACAATTTCCAATCTTGGCATGTATGGTATCAGGAGATTCAATGCGATTATCAATCCACCTCAAAGCTGTATCCTTGCCGTTGGCGAAGGGGTAAAACGCCCAATAGTTGCAAATGATATATTATCGATTGCAACTATTATGGATGTTACGCTTTCTTGTGATCATAGAGTAGTGGATGGGGCCGTCGGAGCCCAATTCTTAAAGGCATTCAGGGAATATATAGAACATCCTGTAAGGATGCTATTATAAACTTGTGTCAGCAGGGCCTTCTCCCATAGAATGAATACTGCTGTTATCATCATCCAAATTGGAGAATGATTTATCTAGCTCTTCTAATTTTTCAAGAAATTCCTCATGTTGTTTGCGAGAAGTTTCTTTTGCGCGAGCAAAGCTCTTTGCCATCTGCGATTTAGCATCTTCAAACATTTTATCCAAAGCTGCCCAAGATTCTTTTCTTCTGGCATCTATCTCTTCAATAGCACTCTTAATGCTCTTAAGTGATAGATCAATCCTCTGCAAACCATCTGATATTGTTTGTATAGTAAGAGGCTGCACAGCTATAGTAGCAACTGCTTCTGGACGATGCTCTTGTACTACAGTAATTACTTTTTCTTCTTCGGGCAACTCTTCTTTAGCCTGCTCGAGATCGAGAGCAATCAACGCTTGATCGAGCACTTGCGATGGCAGTAGCGGCTTGGGCGGTAGTGTAGGAGCTTGCTCTAATTCCGAGAAGTCCGTTTCATCAATAACCGTAGGCATTCTGAATCCATCACTATTTGGATCTTCTTCAAAATCTATAATTACTTGTGCTTGAGGTGTAAATGAATCCTCAAAGCCCATAAATGAAGAGCTTCGGGAAGCAGCACTCCCAGGACTCATAGGACTCCATGGATCTGAAGTATCATTATCCATAGATTTTGATCTATGGAACACTGGATCATCATCTTGAGCTACCGAAGAGGGCAATATTTTACTACCACTGCTAAAGCTAAAGAATTTCTTTAGCGTTTTTAGCACATTAGATTTGAATGAAGTTTTTTCCGGAGCAGCATTATGATGATGATCTGAATTGTCTAAAGGATCATTTTTTAATAAACTGTGAGGACGAGTGGTTTTGGTAGTTACGCTTTGAATTCTTGTTCTAGCCATAACAATATCCTTAATAAAAAATTAAGATAAAGACTAATCTTATATTTCCATTATGGCTGTTATGTGATAATTTTGCAACTAATATTTACTTATCTATTAAAACGCCAGCTAGTACACTCTGGATGGTCCTCCAACTCTACCCCGTTGTCTTGAAGCTCCTTCCTAATCTGATCAGCCATAGCCCAATTTTTTTGCTCCTTGGCTAATCTACGCTTTTCTATCATATCAATGATATATTGCTCATCTACCTCTGCGCTGCCAGTAAACCACTCCTCAGGAGTCTGCTGAAGAATGCCAAGTAAATTCCCGCAAGCCTTCAGCTCGGAGGCGTATTTTAGGCGAAGAGATAAATCTGTGGTCTTGTTGATATTCTTGGCAATTTCATGCATATAGCTAAAAGCTTTTGCAGCATTTAAGTCATCCAGCAAATAATCCAAGAATTCCTGAGGAACAGCTGCTGCCTCAACTTGTACATTATGTAATGCCCTATAAAGATAATTCATGCTCTCCGTCGCATCATGCAGCTGCTTTTCATTATAGTTCAGAGGCTTGCGGTAATGAGTGCTGAGAAGCATGTATCGTATTACCTCCCCAGGAATATTCTGGTCGATAAAATTTTGCATCGTCAGGAAATTCCCAAGCGACTTGCTCATTTTTGCACCATCCACCGTCAGAAAACCATTATGAACCCAATAATGAGCATATTTACTCCCTGGAAAAGCACCGCAGCTTTGGGCTATCTCATTAGTATGATGGGGAAATATCAAATCTGCACCACCGCCATGTATGTCAAACTCCGTGCCCAAGAAATGGCTACTCATTGCGGAACATTCTATATGCCATCCTGGCCTGCCCTTACCCCAAGGACTGTCAAAAATTGAGGATGGATCATCCTTTAGGCTTACAGGCTTCCATAATACAAAATCACCCGGATGTTTTTTATCCTCACTTACATCTATGCGAACCCCAGCAATCATTTCGTCTAAGGAACGCCCAGATAAAGCCCCATAATCTTCATAGCTAGTGACATCAAAATATACGTGGTGATTGGTCACATACGCATGATTACCTGCTATAAGCAGCTCAATTATTTTGATAATCCCCGCGATATGCTCAGTAGCCTTTGGCTCATGGGTTGGATTAAGGCAGCCCAAATATTTCATATCCGACTGGAATTCTTTATAAACCGAAGAAGTAAGCTCCTGGATTGTAATTCCAAGCTCTATAGCCCTAGCATTGATTTTATCATCAACATCTGTGATATTGCGCACATAGGTTACATGGCCGTACATAACCGTCAAAGCACGGTACAATAGATCATATATCACTACAGACCGCGCGTTGCCTATATGTGGCCTATCATATACCGTAGGCCCGCAGACATACATAGACACATTTTTGCGGTCTATTGGTATAAATTCTTCCAGCTTGTTGGAAAGTGTATTATAGAGTTTCATTATAAATTCTGGTTTGACCATTCATATAAGGCACTAGCACATCAGGCACCCTAATAGAACCATCGGGATTTTGGTAGTTCTCCATAACCGCAAGTAACGTTCTTCCTACAGCGAGCCCAGAGCCATTTAAAGTATGAACAAGAGTAGTTTCACTTGCTCCAAACTCCTTATATCTAGCCTTCATACGACGCGCCTGAAAACTGCCACAATTTGAGCAGCTAGAGATCTCTCTATATTCATTCTGCCCTGGAAGCCAAACTTCTATGTCGAATGTTTTTTGAGCTGAAAATCCCATATCGCCAGAGCATAGAAGCATTACCCTGTAAGGTAGCTTCAGCTTTTGCAATATGGTTTCTGCAGCCGATAGCATTCTCAAATGCTCTTCCTCTGACTCTTCTGGAGTCGTAATAGAGACCAATTCCACCTTATTAAACTGGTGCAATCTGATCATTCCCCTGGTATCCCTGCCTGCACTACCAGCTTCAGAGCGAAAGCACGGGGTATAAGACGTAAAGCGCAGCGGCAAGGTTTCACGTGGAACAATTGTATCCGCAACTAAATTGGTAAGCGATACCTCGCTTGTAGGAATCAGACTATAGCCATTGGTAGTGTGGAATGATTCTTCAATCAACTTAGGAAACTGACCTGTGTTGTACATAGCTTGGGGACGCACAAGAGATGGCGGAGAAACTTCCGTATAATCAAATTCTCTTGTATGTATATCAAGCATAAAATTAGCCAAACTACGCTCTAACTTAGCTAAGGCACCTTTGAGGGTTACAAAACGACTCCCAGAAATCTTCGAAGTTTGGAGAAAATCCATCATATCGAGTTTTTCACCCAGATCAAAATGCTGCTGTGGATTTTCTATTTTGGGAATTTCACCAACTGTTTTAATTAGTTTATTACATGTTTCATCCAACCCGGCAGGCACATCAGAATGAGGGATATTAGGCAATGACTCAAGGATTGAATCAAGCTTATCGCCCGTTTCAAATTTTACCGTTAGCTCACCCAGCTTGTGATTGATATCCTCAGCATCACGCTTTGCTAGCTTAAATTCAGCGCTTGATTTATCTTTAAGGGCTCCAAGAGCTTTGGACTTCTGATTACGAGCCTGTTGCAGCTCTTGCATAAGAGCAATTGTTTGCCGCTTTTCTGTATCCAACTTTAGTATTTCCTCGGATGAATACTTAATGGATCTTGTTTTTGCTACCTTATCGAACTCTTTTGGATTGTCCCTGATCCATTTGATATCAAGCATTCTGCCCCCTATTTTCCACATATTTACAAGCTACTATTGAAAATTCATACAATAAAAGCATTGGTATTGCAAGGGCGATCTGACTAAGTATGTCAGGAGGGGTGATAAGGCCTGCAATAATAAAATTAATTACTACCGCGATCCGCCTTTTGTTTCTTAGCGATTCATGTGAAATAATGCCAAATAGAGATAATATCACCAGAACTATCGGCATTTGAAAAGCGATGCCAAATGCTAGAATCAATTTAATTATTAGCGATAGATATTCGCTTATTCTCGCTTCTAACAAAATAGGAACAACGCCATCCGTTACCTCAAAGCTTACAAAGAATGCCCAGGCCTTCGGTATTACCAGATAGAACACAAAAGCTGCCCCTATAAAGAACAATATTGGAGCTGAAAATAGTATTACTCCTGCTATCCAGCGTTCTCTTTTATATAGGCCGGTTCTGATGAATAGATAGATTTCCAATGCTATGACTGGAATGGATACCACAAATGCTGCAAAAGCACTCATGTTCAGATATGTAAAGAATGCTTCTGCCAGCCCTGTATAAATTATTTTCTTCTCATGTTCGCTAGCAATGCTTGCGAAGGGCTTGAGAAGGAGTTGAAAAATTTCCTGACTATAGTGGTAACAGATCAAGAAACTAAGTAGAAAAGATATAGCGACAATGGTAAGCCTAGATTTTAGCTCTGATAAATGCTGACGGAGCTTGTATGTAGGTAGCTCCATCAATCCTTTAACCTATAAAAACCTATGGTACCGAGTACTATTCCCACTAATACCACTGCAAAGGCAGAGTGATATGCAGTCGCATCATAGACTAGCATATCAGATCTAGCTGAGACAAAGAATTTATCCAGCACGAAGCCTATCGCAGTATGATATACAAAGCCGAAAATCATAATGGTCATATTCACAATAGCAGTGGCAATTGCTACCATTTTGTGACTAGCGATCGTTGTAGCCAAGGTAAATACTACTATTTGATAGGCTGAGAATATTCCTATGAACAAACAGACAATATATATTGCAAACGGATTAAAGCCGGTAACAGTGAATAGAGCTAAGAACAAGAGCAGTAACAGTGCTCCTGAAAATACAATAGTGCTCCGCAAGGCAAAAATATTTTTGGTGAGATAGCCTAAAATAGGGCCTCCAACTCCAAGCCCTACGAAGATCATAGTGATACTAAGAGCAGCTTGCTCATTGGTCAGACCATGTATCTGCATTAGATATTTGATACCCCATAGATCTGCAAATCCTTCCAAAGGCCCAACCATTAACCCACCGAAAAGACCAATCATCCAGAATTTTTTATTCTTAATGGCAAAGTTAAAAATAGCCTTAATATCCAGCTTTTCCTCTGTAGCCTCTTCTTTTTTAGATGATTTTGAATATAGTGCAAGAATAGAAGCAGCCAGTATAATCCCAAACAATCCTAGCCCTTGCATAACCTGCTCAGGAGAAAGAACAACAAGCATTCTTCTTATAGGCTCAGCACCGTAATAAGCTCCGCATACGCCTATCATTACGGTAAGGCCCAGCACTACGCCGTAGTTCTTAGGGTAAAAATCTCCTATGGCTTTTACAGCCCCAAGGATACCAGCAACGGAACCAATACCTATTAAAAATCGTGCGATAAAAATCTCTGCAAGACTAGATGCAAAAGCTGTTATATATAGGCCTGACACACATAGCATAATACAGCCAAAAATAACATATTTTGGAGAATAAGTATCCAAGCAAACCCCTACGGGAATTTGAGCGAAGGAATATCCAACATAATATATACCAGCAAGCAGCCCGAGGTCTCCAGCATCAAATCCTACTTTCCTTGCCAAAAAATCAATCATTACTGCAGGCAGGACACGAAGAGTCATCTGAAATGCATAGAAGACAGATGCCAAACTCCATGTTAAAAAATTCATTGCAGGTATTAATTGTGTATTACTCATGTGATTAATTTGTGAGTTATGTAAGGTTAGGTATAAGCACAGGTCCGTCTTCGCTTTACAAGCTTCGCCGGACAGGCTTCTTTAATATAATCCTGGCGTGCCGGGCGTAGTTCTTCGAGCGAAGCCTGGCGGATGGGGTGGGATTCGAACCCACGGTACGGTTGCCCGCACGCTAGTTTTCAAGACTAGATCCTTAAACCACTCGGACACCCATCCACGTATCTATATATCAGAATGAAGACTAAAAGGCAAGCCCTCTTGGTGTTTTTTGAGCAAAATTGCAACTTTTCTTAAGTATGTTATTGAATGTTACAAATATTTTATATAACCTACATTTATACTCAACCCATTCGAACTTGCTGCGTTGAGTATAAATTATTTATTACGGGGGGCGAATAACTTTAGATTTAGTTCGTTATCTTCAACTATAAGAATCTTAGCCATTCGCCCCCCGTAATAAATAATTTATACTCAACGCAGCAAGTTCGAATGGGTTGAGTATAAATGTAGGTTATATAA
>JAYUHP010000150.1:0-10066 GCA_043766875.1 Rickettsiaceae bacterium | reverse complement strand
CAATATTTACATATAGCCATAATTATTCTCCATAATAGTTGCAGAAATAATTATAATATATCTTCTTAGTAATGTCTATATTTACCTAACAATGCCTTAATAAATATAAGTATATACTTGCTTGAAAAGGTAATTTATTGTATCTTGGTGCTATGAATGTAAAAATATTTATTCCTATGAAACAAGAAGAAAAACTCAAATTAAATCCTACAGTATTTATTGTGCTGGTTGTTTACCCTCTATTGCTTGTTGCTCTTGGAGTTTGGTACACCACTCAATATGGAATTTCATCTTCCGAAATAATCCTCTTCGTTGCCACTTACTACATAGCAAATATTTCGATAGGGGTAGGGCTTCACAGATGTTGGTCTCATGGAGCTTACAAGCTAAATAAGGTTGTAGAATTTATACTTGCCATGATTTCTGCAGGAACCCTTCAAGGACCAGCTTTGGTATGGTGTTCTGACCATTACAAACATCATACATTTACAGATGAAGAAGGCGATCCACATACGCCAAAGAAATATGAAAATGGATTGAAGGGATTCTTATGGGCCCATATGGGCTGGATGCTATTGGGAAATGGTAGCCAGCAAGTGGACAAGCTGACCATAGTAAAATTAGGTAGAAATAAGATTTTGCGTTGGCAGATGAAATATTATTGGCAAATTGCGGTGTTCATGAATGCTGTATTGCCTCCTATTATTGGATTCATCATAGGTGGAACGTGGCTGTCAGCGTTATCGGCTTTTATTTTTATGGGCCTTGCACGTGCATTGCAGCAACAAATGACCTTCTGCGTAAATTCTGCATGCCATTTTATTGGCTCAAGAAAATATTATGATGGTACTGCAAGAGATATCTGGTGGGGATTTGTATTTTTGCTTGGTGAAAATTGGCATAATTTCCATCATGCTTTTGCAAGAGATTATCGTAATGGCGTTAAATGGTACCATTTTGATGTACATAAATGGATCATCTATGCCTTGGAACAAGTAGGTCTTGCAACAGAACTGGTTCGTACTCCGGAGATCCGTATCCAAGCCAAAGTTGAGGAAACAAGACAGCTTATAGAAAGCGGTATCAAAAACAAACTAACCTTGATAGAGGAAGCTGCGGCGTTTATGGCTAAAGCAGCAGACGAAAGGCTAAAACAGGCTGAAAAATCAGCTCATGTGCAAATAGCCGCTCTTCGTGCGAAAGCTATTATGCTGTCTACTTATGCCAAAACTATTTTGTCCTCCCAAGGAGCTGTGCATAAAAGCATCGCTGATAAATGCAGCAAGCAGTTCCAAAAACTAGAAAAACTAGCTAGAAGCCTCAATATAAAACTGCCACAAATGCAGTCCCAACGTAGTTAGATGATCAAGGTAAAATATCTTTGCCAATTTCCACAATATGTGCCAGAGTTAGCTCAGATCTGGCACGACTGCATAGGTAAAGATTGGCAGCCTGATATAGATACTGCCCAGGTTGGGGCAAAACTCAAACTCCATTTAAACCAAGATATTTTACCTCTCACATATATCGCATTAGACGACAGCACAGCAATTGGTATGGCAAGTCTAGTATTAGATGATGGCATAGGAAATGACATATTTCCATGGCTCAGTTCAGTGTGCGTAAGCGATAATTACAGAAGGCGTGGGATAGGCAAACTCCTGGTGGATGTAATAAAGCGCAAGGCTTACACACTCGGCTTTCGCAAGCTCTATGCTTTTGCTTTTGACAAGAAAATTGCTGATTGGTATGAATCTATCGGCTGGACCAAGCTGGAACAATCTAGCTTGAATGGTAAGCCTATTACAATAATGTGGATCAGTGTTTCTTCTTATGCGTGAGTGTAGCTATATAATCCATAAGAGCCATAATAAGGCCAGATAGCACTAAGATCACGTATATTATTAGATGCCCCATG
This sequence comes from Rickettsiaceae bacterium, assembly GCA_043766875.1. Taxonomy (GTDB): domain Bacteria; phylum Pseudomonadota; class Alphaproteobacteria; order Rickettsiales; family Rickettsiaceae; genus JAYUHP01. The sequence goes on along the minus strand of JAYUHP010000150.1, from coordinate 8,148 downwards.
ACGGCCTTTTGATCAATTTCTTTAAGCTCCAAAAAGACCTGCAGTAGATTAATACTCGCAATTGCTATAACCGAGGACAAGAGTTTCAATTTTAGATTTGTAAAATCTACCGTACCCTTCCATGATGGGATATCTTCGTGATTTCCTAGATGCATCCTAGATACGAAATTCTCAAAACCAGAAAATACTACAAGAATCACTAAATTACCAACCAATGAGAAATCTATAAATTCCAAAATTGCCAGAATGATATCATCATTTTGTAAAGTGGTCAGACGATATATTACGCCTATAGCATGGTTAGCAAACCCGTATAGCAAAAGCAGTAACGAGGCGCATAAACCTAAATATATAGGAGCTACAAGCCACCTACTGGCAAAGATCACTCTCTCAACACAATGCTCAATTCTTTTCATAATATTTAATTAGTATTTAAAATTTAATATTACGTTAATTATAGCATCGTTTAAGACAGAAGAGCTGAGTTTATAAAAAATGTCGTATGAGAAAAAAATAATATGTGCTCTATAAATCTCAGTCATAAATTAATATTTATATTTGATGCTTATTATATACTCATCATAATTGAATCTAGGTAACACACTCCTCTTCCAGCCATTGACGGGCATCGTTGCTAAGCAGAGGAGCGATTTTTTCCAATATTACCAAATAGTAAGATTTGAGGTAATCTAACTCACATTTGTCCAGCATAGGAAAGTCGATCAAAGCCCTGCAATAAGGAACTAGGGTCAGGTTTTGAAACTCTAAGAATCCTGGATGAGATTTTTTGATATAAACGAGATTTTCGATCCTCATGCCATAATGCCCATCCTTGTAAAAGCCCGGCTCATTGGAAGCAATCATTCCTTCCTTAAGCGATACCTCTGCTTTGTTTTGCCTGATTGAAGTAGGCCCCTCATGGACATTTAAAGCATTACCAACACCGTGACCAGTACCATGGGCATAATCCAGGCCTTCCTGCCATAGGTGCATTCTCGCAAGCACGTCTAAATTACAGCCAAATGTGCCTACTGGAAAAATCTGAGCAGCCAATCTTATATGGCCTTTGAGCACTTGCGTATAACGTTTTTTTACCTCCGGCTCTGGCTTGCCCAGAACAATGGTGCGTGTCACATCAGTTGTACAGCCTAAATAATGCCCTCCAGAGTCGATGAGCAGCACTCCATCACCTTCTACGACCTTAGACTTACCATTATCTGCTCTATAATGTATGATAGCACCGTTTTCCCTAAAGCCTACTATGGGATGAAAACTATCCATAATATAGCCATCTTGCAGCGAACGGAAATGAGTTAGCTTCAAGCTGATATCGTACTCAGTCAATCCTTTGGCCTTATTCGCCACAATCCAAGCTAATGCCTCACATAAAGCTACTGCATCCTTGATATGTCCTGCTATGGCACCTTTAATTTCTACATCGTTCTTGCAGGATTGTGGAATCGAGCATGGGTTTGGTGCTTTTACTGGATTTTTTATCAATTTTTGCAAGCCTTCAGAGCAGTTCCCAGGATCAATCATAATTTTTCCAGAAATCTCAGCTAGAGATTGCTTTAGCTTATGTTCAGCATGAAATTCCACAAAGCTTAGCTCTTTTTTAACTTGCACATTTATACGCGAAAGATTCGTAAATAAAATCACCTCTTCTTTAGAAATAAGCATATAGCCGAGCATGATGGGTGAACATTCAATATCAGAAGCTCTGATATTGAGCACCCAGCAAATACTTGCAGGGGAAGTAATGAGGCAATATTCAGCCCTATCCAAAAACTCCTTTCTCACAAGCTCCAGCTTGCTTGTAGCATCTAAACCGGCATATTTGAGCGGGTAGAGATAGGCCTCTGACGCTGGCGCAGGAGGCTTGTCATCCCATATAAGATCCACCAAATCTTCTTCCAAAGGCTTAAGCTGAAGCTTGTTAAAGTAAAAACTAAGCTGATTTTCCGTGAAAAGCATGGGATTATAGCCTATAACATGCTCAGCTACGGCAAGCTCAGGAAGCAGCTTCAGATCATGGATCTCCCACCCTTCCCCCAGCTCTCCCTTGCTTTGCAGCAAATATCTACCATCCGTAAAAAAATAAGCCTGATCCTTCGTGACAATAGCTAGGCCATTTGACCCCGTAAAGCCTGTAATAAACTCTAATCTCCTAGAAGATTCCGGAGTATACTCATTCTGATACTCATCATATGATGGGATGACGTAGCAATCCACCATTCGGCTCTTGAAGAGCTTACGTAGTTTTTCTATATTTTGTTTCATATGTTCCTTAATAATTTGTTAATATAAAGGCATGATGTCATCTTTAAAAATCTCATTAAGGGGTTGTGGGCAAAATATTTTATATTTTTGAATATTTTTTCCTAAATTTCTTAAAAGCCTTTTAAAATGAAGCTTGCAGCTTGTGGTATTTTTACAATGCGAAAAACAAACATTGGTGTTACACACGCGACATTTCAAAAATTTTAGCCATACCCTCCTCAGGGCGGCATTTCGCCAATTGGCATTATATCATATATAAAATCTCATTAAGGGGTTATTCAAAGATTTTTTTTGCCACTTGTAAAAAACTTATAAAAAACTAGAAACCTATTTTAAATCATAGTATTATCTCACCTTCAGTTAAACTAAATAATGGCATTATGGCATACGATATAGATACATTCATTTTCCTCACATACATAATTATCAACGTAGGATTCGGACTTTACTGGGGCAGAAACGTAAAAAATATTAGGGACTATGCTTTAGGTGGAAGGAATTTCAGTACCGGAACGCTCGTTGCTACAATTATGGCTTCCTGGATCGGAGGAGATGAGCTATTCGTTGATTTACAGGCTGTGTATACAACAGGGCTACATTTTATTGTTGCTTGTACAGGACAGGTCTTTGAGTTATTGATTTTCGCATATCTATTTATACCAAGAATGGGAGAATTCTTAGGCAATCTATCTATGCCTGAATCCATGGGTAATTTATACGGACAAAGAGTAAGGGTAATTGCTGCCGTGACAGGAAGCATAGTTGCAGCAGGATTTATGGCTGTTCAGTTCAAAGTTTTTGGGGATATCTTTAGACAGTATCTAGGAATCCATAACCAATATACGATCTTTATAGCCGGATCAATTGTTGTAATGTACTCAGCGTTTGGTGGGATGAGGTCTGTCGCATTTACTGATGTAATCCAGTTCTTTACCTTTGGTGTACTGGTTCCCGTTCTCAGCGTGGTAATTTGGAATGAGTATGTCAGTGTCAGTGGGTTTAGCTTCGAACATACAACACAAAGTCCATTATTTAACTATAGAGAATTTACAGGTTTTGATAATCCTAAACTTTGGTCTTTAATATTATTGTTTATGATATTTCTAAATCCTGGATTTCATCCATCACTATACCAAAAAATCACCATGGGTAAGGATATAGCTCAAGTTAAAAAGGCTTTTACCATTTCTGCCATATTATTGTTATTGATTCTAATGGGTGTGTGTTGGATAGGATTTTTACTTTTTAACATCAATCCGAATCTACCACCTGATAGTCTTGTGCATTATATGATAGGTCATTATGCGCACCCAGGACTCAAAGGGTTTATCTTAGTGGGCATAGTTGCTATGTGTATGTCCAATGCAGATACTAACCTCAATGCAGCCTCTGTCATTCTAACACATGATTTTTGTGGACCACTTGGTATAAAACTGAGAAGTGAGTTGTTTCTGTCTAAGGTAATATCAATTACTTTGGGCTGCGGAGCTATATTTTTGGCAACACTTGAATATGACTTACTATCTTTGATATTTCTTGCTCTCTCCTTTAATGTACCGGTTGTATCACCGCCAATGATACTAGCTCTATTTGGTTTTAGAAGCACCGAGAAAGCAGTTCTAATAGGTATGGGTTCAGGGTTTGTAGGTATGCTGCTTTGGGCATTTTTTATGGATTGTAATATAGGTAAAAGCATCATTCCGGGAATGGTTGCTAACATAGTAGCATTGATGAGTAGCCACTACATACTAAAGCAACCAGGTGGTTGGGTTGGTATCAAAGATAATAGATATCTTATTCAATTGAGACTGGAACGTAAGCGCAAATGGGCTAATTTTGCTGCTTCAGTTAAGAGCTTTAACTTCATAGCTTTCTGCAAAAGCAATGCTCCAAAGAATGAATTAACATATACAGCATTTGGAATGTTTTCTCTCATATCTACAATTTGTACGATGTACTCCACATCAACTTCTGTGACTGCTGCAGACAAGAATATGTTGCTATTTTTCTATGAAACCATGTTGATTCTTTCAGTATCATTTATTACCCAGCCTATATGGCCACAAGCCCTTAGGAAAGAAACTCCTGTACAAATAGTTTGGAACATTAGCGTGTTCTATGTTCTTATAGTCTGCAGCACCTTCTTCGTGATGCTAAGTAATTTTAGCCAAGTACAAATTATGGTTTTTATGGTTAACCTTATTGTAGTAGCCACTCTTATGCGTTGGCAAGCAGCCCTTGTGATGATTATAGTTGGAGTAATTGCAACTATTGGATTTTATCAGCACTATATGGGGGTTGATGTTTCTCATGGTAATGTGATGAGTTTAGAGTTTAAAGGTGTGTATCTTCTCTTACTTATAAGTAGCATGCTAATAATGTTCTTCAAGCCGAAGCAGGAAGAACATGAGCTTGTGGAAGCTAAGAACGAACATTTAGGTACAAGGATTCAAGGCAGTGAAGAAGAGATGCAAAATCTCATCAATCTCAAGAATGAGTTTTTGCGTAATCTTAATCATGAGATCCAAACCCCTGTGACTGGAATTACTAGCATGGGACAAGGGCTGCTAGAGAGTTACGATAAATTAACTGATGAGCAAAGAAAAGAAGCAATAGCGATAATTGCTCAAAGCTCTGAAAGATTTAATAGCTATACCAATAATATTCTAGACCTGTCTAAACTCACAAGTCTGAATTTTAAACTGGACCTATCAAAGGTAAATCTGAGTGACTTTGTGCAGGACCGTTTGGAAGCTTGTAAGAAGCTTTACCTAAACAAAAAATCTCTGGAGTTCATGACCAATATTGAGCCAGGCATCATCGTTTCTTGCGATAAGCATTATATCCAGCTGACGTTAGATAACCTCATTATCAATGCTATAAACTATAGCAAAGAGGGTAAGATTACCGTAAGTCTTGCTAAGAAAGATAAAAGCGTAGAATTCTCCATACAAGACGAAGGCATAGGAATCCCGATGTCAGAATTATATGACATATTTGAGGCATTCACCGTAAGCTCCAAGACCCGCACTCCCGCCGGAGGTAGAGGGGTCGGATTAGCTCTTTGCAAGAAGTCTGTCGAGGCTCATGGTGGCAAAATTCGTGCTGAAAGCGACGGCATGAGGGGTGCGAGATTCGTGTTTGTCATTCCAATCACGATAAGTATAACATAACCCATTTCCGAAACAAGGAACCCACAGATGCAAAATATTCTTGTTATATTTGGCGGCAGGTCCGCTGAGCATGAAATTTCCATTAGATCCGCGCGCAACGTAATAGAAGCTCTGGATAAGACGATTTATAATCCAATCCCTGTCGTCATCAGTCGCTCAGGCGCATGGTATTTGCTCCACAGCTACATTATTCCAGAAACTATGATTGCCGTAGATGATAATAGGGAACAAGCCGATTTATGCATGCTTCTGCGCAGGCCCAATGAGACCATAATATCTACACAAAATGGGAAATCCATTAATATAGATGCCGCTTTCCCGCTAGTACATGGCCCTATGGGCGAAGACGGGACGTTGCAAGGCATGTTTGAAATGATGATGCTACCATATGTAGGTAGCGGGGTTTTATCATCTGCAATCGGTATGGATAAAGATTTTCTTAAACTTGCATTCTCTAACAAAAAAGTACCAGTAGTGCCATCTGTGACTATTGCTCAAGGAGAAAAAATCCCCAGATTCCAAGAAATCTGCTTAAGTCTTGGGTCTGATATCCTCTTCGTAAAGCCTGCTGTTATGGGCTCTTCAGTCGGAGTGAGCAAAGCAAAATCAGAAACAGAATATGACCAGGCTATAACGCAAGCATTTAAATATAGCTTCAAAGTTCTGATAGAGAAGTTCGTACCATGTAGGGAAATAGAATGTTCAGTCCTTGGTAATAATAACCCAGTTGCCTCATGCATAGGGGAAATAAAATCAAACCATGAGTTTTATTCCTATGATGCAAAATATCTAGATCCTAATGGCGCGGATATTATTATTCCAGCTCAAAATATTGCCCAAGACCTTACCGATAAAATTAGACATTTAGCTGTGGAGGCCTTTGTCGCTGCGGAATGCAAAGGAATGGCAAGGGTGGATTTTTTCATATCCGATAGTAATCAAATATTTGTGAATGAGCTGAATACTTTACCAGGCTTTACCTCCATAAGCATGTATCCTAAAATGTGGGAAGCATCGGGCATTAGTTATAAAGATTTGATGACTAAACTGCTCAATTTAGCCGTGGAAGAATTCAAGGAAAAACAAAAATTATGTCTACACCCATAATGACACAGAAAAAACTTAATATTTCTTGACAAAACGTGCTTTTGGGGCTACTATCCGCCTCTAGTTTACGCACTTGTGTACGTTAAACTTCTTCAGCACCCGTAGCTCAATTGGATAGAGCATATGACTACGGATCATAAGGTTAGGGGTTCGAGTCCTCTCGGGTGCGCCAAGTTCTTTGATGTGATTCTATGAAAAAAAAATGGTTTTTTAAATTTGGTTCTGCTAACACAACAAACCAGGTTGGGGATAGAGATTTACTCGGTGGCAAGGGACTTGCTCTCAGTGAAATATCCAAACTTGGAATCCCAATTCCTCCAGGGTTTACAATTTCCACTGAATTATGTACATTCTATTACAACAATGAAAAGCAGCTACCCAGTGATTTCGATGAGGAGCTTGATAGTGCTATCAATGAGTTTGAAAAGACTCTAGGCACTCCGTTGTTGCTATCTGTGCGCTCAGGAGCTAGAGAGTCCATGCCGGGGATGATGGATACAGTCCTGAATCTTGGGCTGAACGATAAGACATTAGTACAAATCATAGAAAAATCAAAAAATGAGACTTTTGCTTTAGACAGCTACAGAAGACTTATCCAAATGTACTCTAACGTGGTACTTGGAATACATAACAGCATATTCGAAAGAATATTAGAGAATTTTTCAGCAACTCCTAATGTATCCGAGCTTAAGGAAATAATAGCAAGATACAGGGAAATAGTATTAGAAAAAACTGGTGCTGACTTTCCACAGGATCCAAAATTACAACTCAGAGCTAGTATCAAAGCTGTTTTAAACTCATGGATGAGCGACAGAGCAATTATTTACAGAGCGCTAAACAACATCTCGGAAGATATTGGCACTGCCGTCAATATTCAGGCGATGGTATTTGGAAATAAAGGATCCACATCGGCTACTGGCGTGGTATTCAGCCGCAACCCGTCCACGGGTGAAAAGAAATTATATGGTGAATATTTGATCAATGCTCAAGGAGAAGATGTAGTAGCAGGAATCCGCACACCATACAATATCACAGATGATTCCGAACACTCGATGCAAAAATTAATGCCAGAAGTCTATGCTGAGCTAGAGAGATACGTCCATACACTAGAGCAATACCATAAAGACATGCAGGATGTTGAGTTCACAGTTGAAGAGGGTTCATTATATATCTTACAAACGAGATCAGGCAAAAGAACTACAGCAGCTGCAATAAAAATAGCAGTAGATATGGTCTCCGAGGGGCTTATCACAAAGCAAGAAGCAATAGTCAGGATTGATCCGGATTCTATTAATCAATTGCTCCATGCTAGAGTAGATTATTCCAAGGCCACAAAAGAGGTTGCTAAGGGATTACCAGCCTCCCCAGGAGCGGCTATTGGCATTGCGGTATTTTCTCCATATGACGCTGAAGAATTATCCCATCATCATAAAGTGATCTTAGTACGCCAAGATACAAGTCCTGAAGATATAAAAGGAATGCATGTATCTAATGGCATACTTACAGTGCGTGGTGGAATGACATCCCATGCTGCAGTAGTCGCACGTGGCATGGGTAAACCTTGCGTTTGCGGCGCTAGTAACGTTAC
>JAYUHP010000149.1:0-10096 GCA_043766875.1 Rickettsiaceae bacterium | reverse complement strand
ATGCTTATTAATATACGCTATCCATGCTATTGCATCACCGGTAAGAGTAGAATTCTCAAGCTTTACTTCAGTGAGATATTGATCTTTTTCAACTTCCTTGGCGCATTCTTCCAACCCAGCTAGAGTAATAGGGTTATTTTGCATATGCACTACTTTAATATGAGTTTGTGGCTGAGAAGTCTTTGCTACTGCCTTAGAGGATAATTGTTTAAAGAATTCCACTGCGCCACACTCTGTTGATGCAGGAGAAGAAGCAAAGTAACCCACCTCAGTTGCATGGTCTGTGATTTTATTATTATCCATATCTATCTCCACTATTTTGCTTTTAAGCAGGGCCTCTTTAAGATAAAACAATCCATTATTAGTGATGTTGTTATAACTAAAGTTCACTGACGTCAAAGTTTGATTACTAGCTAAAAGAAAAGTACTAATTAATTTCATGCAATCATCCCCTATTCCGCAATTCATCAAAGAAAGACTCTGTATCGGTAATTTTGAAAATATTTGAGATAATGATTCTATATCTGTGGGCAGCAATAAAACACTTCGTATTTCTAGTTTTTTTAGAGTATGACAATTTCCCAAGACGCTAAAATTTTGCGGTGATACTCCATATTGCAATCCATCTCGAAGTTCTGCTGTTCTTTCCTTAAGTGTACGCATCAGACTAGCGGTCTCATCTTCATTAATTTTGTAGTAGGATAATGTAATTTCAGAATCAGTTGCTTTAACATGCTTCGGCCAATCATATTTATGTCTCAAAGGTTCTCCACGTTCCATAGAACTCGTTTTGATGTAATAAGGCATAATAATCCTCCAATACTAAAAGTTTACAAGTGGGTCACCCAGATGATAAACCCAGCCAAGATATTTTGCAACTATAAGTATAGAGAATATGAAAAACGGACTCATAGCCATTCACCTCCCCGTATGCATCAATGCACTTCCTTTTTGAATTGGCGTATTATAAACATGTTAAATATAATATGAAGGTAATTATATGCCTAGTAAGCAATTTGAAACTTTTGCCAAGCAATTTTCATCAACCACATTAGAGGAACTGAGAGCATATCTTTCTTCCTTGGATCATTCTCTACAAACTATTCTATTAAAAGAATCTATTACTCTCCAATCTATTGAAGGCACTCAATTATTAGTAAGCAATGGAGTCTATACCAATGCTGATTGTGGTGAAAGAAATGAGATTTTGTCAGCAGCAACAAACACTGGTAACATTGCATTAGTAAACATATTTCTCCATCGAGATATTCAGCGATTAGTTGGTCAGGGTTCTTTTATAATGGGAGATTTTATAGGTAGTTTGTTAAGGGCAGATAGAGATGTGGATGCAAAAACTATCTTTAATGCTATAGATGATAAAGCATCATTGGTTAAATCAATACAGGGAGGAGCATGTCGTGCCGCTGCTAAAGAAGGAGAGGCTGGATTGGTTAGAAAATTGGTAAATGATTTTGCTGTTCCTGTAAATTATTTCACATTATCCTATCTATGTGATGCTGGTAACGCAGCATTAGCAATAGAACTCATCAATGATGAAACAAAGGTTAAAGATTTTGACGGGGTGCGTTTGAGTATTTATGGATTAGACTTATCACTTAAGTTGTTGAGTGGAGATCAAAATGAAGCGGCAGCTGTTGCAGCAAAGAGTGTCTATAATACTATTCAACAGAGTAGTCGGTACTCTGGCAAAATAAATCACCACATAAAAGCTGCAGCTACAGATGTTAATGAGTGGCGTGTTAGAAAATTAATTGAAGATCTAAACGCTTCAATAGATCCTCATACGATGAAGATTTTAATAAAATTACCGTTAACACTATTGCAACAAGGTCAAATTGCAGAAGCGCAAACATTCTATGATTTTATTAGAGCTCGCAATCCAGATGCAGTTTTAGCTATTGGTTCTAGTTTAAAAGATGCAATTCGACAAGGTGATTACGATCTCGTTGAACAATTGTTAAACATCGGTGGACCTGTAGATTTTAAAGATACATCAGGTAACACATTATTACATGATGCAATAATTTCATATAATTTCGATGTTGCAGCTATTCTTTTACGACATGGAGCTGATGTAGAAACAATAACAAACGGAGTCGGTCTTACTGCTGAGTATCTTGCTGTATGTCTAGGAATGGATGTGATAAGGCAATGTCAGCCTGAAGAATATGTTCCTCCAGAACTACCATCAGGGCATTCTCCAACAATAATAAAACCAAATATTCCAGCTAAATTGAGTCTTTTAGCTGCAGAAGCTTTAATAAAAGCTGAAGGGGTTATAGACGGCTATGATTCTATAGTTTGCAGCCGCCTCCTGGAGAAAGAAATATATGATGTTGTTAGAATGGTAATGCTTGTTAGAGAAGTTGACATAGATGCATCGAAGGCCCAAGTGATTATAGAATTGGCTGCTGAGGATAATAAAATACTAATAGATGCGATAGGGCTATCGCTTGAGTTCTTTGACCCTGCAGATGCGGTATAAAGTTATTAATCGATAGTGTTTGTCATCCTAGACTAGATCAAGAATTATATTGGCTCTGGGGATGACACTCCCTTCAAATGGTTAAATCGCAGAAGTCAGCGTAAATCCTTTACTTGGGACAAGTTCGAACTGTTGCTAAAACGGAATCCACTGCCAAAGGTGAGGATATACCACTCTCTCTGTGCATGAAGCTTAAATTGCTCTACTAACAAAAGACTTTTGAGCCCATTGCCGGAAATCGGCACGATGCAGCCTTAAAAGCATTCCTTAAAAAAGCCTGTCCTAACATAAATTCCTCCTAGATAGAAAGATCGATTGTATATACCACGCTTATTATATTCCCATTATACCCCATTGGGCCGATAATTATTTTCGAAGCATTACATTTAGTTTCATTTGGCACCAATTGAGCCACATTCAATGATGCTTTTTGTAGGCGCGAATCTGGCGGATAGGTATAGAACAAATTCATATGAGGATTATAAAGATCAAGGACCCTACTAAAGCCATATTTATCGGCCTTAGCACGTTCTTCAGGTAGCAATGTTTTGTACATATCAGATACAAATGTAAGCATCTTCTTATGGTAAGGGCTGGCGAGTTTTACAACGTCTTCATGCAATTGCTGTAGCTCTGCTGTGTTTTGAACCCTCCACTCTATCCGTCTGTCCTCAGTATTATATATAGTGGTTAGAGATATGGGAAATGACTGAATCTCCAAAGTCTGTAATTTGGCATATATCTCCTTCAAATCTTTAGCTTCATATGCTCCAAGATATAGATCAACATGGAGATTATTTTTGACATTTACCAGATTATTTAATTGCTGCGCGATTTTGCTATTTAGCTCCATAGCCTTATTTGCACAGACAAAATCCGGCAATAGTACAATTCCATATTCTTTTACCTCTTGGCCAGCTTTGGCCGTAGAAGCGGACAGAAGCAATGCAGCACCGCAAAGCAGCTTCCTAACTAGATTTTTTTTCATACATTCTTCCTTTTAAATGTTGATACTCATGATTATAGCGTCTTCCTCGTGGTTTTGTTATACGAAAACTAAAAATAATTAAAAAATTAATAGCTAAAAATTAAAAAATTAATTATAATAATATTACATCCAACAAATAAGGAGAGATATTATGACAAAAATTACAACCAAAGCCCACAAAGCTACAGGGTACAGCTTCAAAGATATGAAACCAACAACCTCAGCGGCAGATGCGCTGCTAGGTAGTTTAGCACACGGACTTCATGTAGTTAAGGAGTTTTTTGCAAATTTATTTTCGAGTAGCAAGCCGTCACATGTTGCTACATCTACTGAAAGCAATTGGGATCAAGCTGATGAACAGCTCAGAAAGGAAGCTAACGCATCCTGTATAAAAGACACAAAAATTGATGAGGCAGCACGTAATTCCACGTTTTCCACTCTTTCAGATATTTCTACTCTATCAAGTAATAGCAGCACATCATATGCAACAGTAGTTCCAGAGCTTCCATCACGAAATTTTAAGCCAGGGCCTCTTTCTAATGAAGATGATAGTGATTCATTATTTGAATTGTCACCTCCTGCTACCCCAACGGTTACTGTGTTGAAATCTTATGCAAGTAGTGCCAATCTATGGGCGATTTCAGAAGAAGCAGATGCCACAAAAACTCTTACCCATGGTAACAGCACATCCAGCATTAGCAGTAAAATAAGCCTAAATTTAAGAGGTGAAACGCCTGAGCCAAAGGCTTTAATGCCTCAACCAACTGACAATGGTTGGGATCAATGGAAGCTGTGGGTAAGAGCAAGAGATGAAGACGATACTTTAGATAGGTTAACTCCCCAACAAATGCAAGTAGTAAAAGAGTTGGATTTACTTAGAACTCCTCATGCAGACACAAAGATGACTTATAAGGCTGAAGCTCAGTGCACAATATTAACCTACGAGACCACCGTCGCAGCAAGTCATGCAACAACAGAAATGACTACTGCTTTAGGTGAAATAATTAGCTTCACAGTGCTTTAGATACCCACTGTCATTCTCGCTTACGCGGGAATGACAGTACTCAAATGAAGGAGCAATTTCATGTCAAGTTCTAAAAAAACATTAAAAGACTCATTAAAACCTATGATAAATGCCGCTGTAAATGCCTATGAAATATTTAAGGGATTTTGTTCTAATTTTTTTTCTGGATGGTACAGTAAACACAAATCTGCTGTTGCACCATCCGCAGATATCGTAGCAGAACCCACCATTGATGATGACGATAAGTCAACAACAGGAAGCTGCTGGACTACAACCACTACAATAGGTGAAGACGCAATAGCGCCAGAAGTGCCTTCACGAGAGCTTAAACCTAGTAGGCCGTTATCAAAAATTGAAGAGGAAAAAACAGTGGTAACTCCAGTAACTATACGTAGTGATACTTCATGGATTGCTAAGAAATCCGTTGCTCCAAGCAATCAACGCCGAGAGTTAATTGAAGAATTGACGGCATTGCGCAATCTAGATCCTGAATGTAACCTAACTTTTTTCCAAGAAATTAGGGGCAGTTATATTTTAGCAGCTAACCTCACAGGAGAAGATAGTTTGCTAACAAGATGCTCAGGAGAAAAATATTTTATTACAGAATTTTTGTAGCTCAGCCCTTTTCAAAATACCCAACAACCTCCAAATGGGGGCTCCAGTAAAATTGATCTACTGGAGTCACTGTTTTTAATATGTAGCCTCCTGCTGCCAGAATATTGACATCTCGAGCAAATGTTTGAGGATTGCAAGAGATATAGCATATTTTCTGCAGTTTGCTCTTGGCAAGCTCTATGCACTGAGCTTCTGCTCCCGCGCGCGGTGGGTTGATGACACATGCCTGATAGCCAGCCAAATCATCAGCAAGCACAGGAGAGGCAAATAGATCTCTATGGAATAGCTTTAATTGAGGAGCAGCTTTTCCTAAAGCTGTTAGCGACTTCTTATCAGACTCGAACCCATCTATCTCCATAAAACGGCTTAATGGTACTGTATAAGTCCCTCTGCCGCAAAATAGGTCAACAGCCCTACTCCCGGCGTCTTTTAGGTAATCCACAACAAGTCCGCTCAAAACCCTGTCAGATTTAAAGCTGGACTGTAGAAAGCAATAGGCGTCAATTTCTACAGGTACATTATCAAAGAGAATATAGGGCTTTTCTTTCTCATGGATCGCATCTATGAATTTCCTATAGCGAAATATCAGCCTGGTGATGTTGTGGATTTGCGCAAACTCCGCAAGAATAGCTCTTTGTAACTGGCTGAGCCCTTCGCACTTCTGGATCTCAATCGAAATATCTATCCCATTACTGGCTTTTGTGATAAAGAGCTGTAGCTTTTGTCTATCCCCCATTACCTTTGCCAAAGCCTCTTTCAGGGGGATTATAATAGATGAAAGTTCGGGATCAAGAGCTAAGCAAGCATCGATATTGATGATCTGATGAGAATGAAACCGGTGGAAGCCCAGGAAAAGCTGGCCATTTTTTTTGATTGCTTCCATATTCGCGCGTCGTCTTGAGCCACCAGGGATTGTGATCATTGGCATTATATCGGTGCTGATCTTATGAGCATCTATGGCTGTTGTGAGCAGGCTAAGCTTGAAAGCTGTATAGTCTTGATCAGGCAGATGCTGCAGTAAACATCCACCACATGCACCGAAATATTTGCATGGCGCTTCAGCCCTGGAAGCATTTTGCTCAAGCGTATTTTTCAGGATGCAGTTAGACTTGCCTCGATAGCTATGGCGCTCGAATTCAGCCACATCTCCTGGCAGCACATATGGAAGCTCTACCGGACCCATCTCTGAGGACCCTACTCCAAGCCCCTGGCTATTTAAGCTTACGATCTTGCATATTCCTTCTTCAACAATTGCCATTTCAGTACTTTTTTAGGTGTCATTCTGGATCTGCGCCGGAATGACATATAAATAGCCAATTATTTCATATTAATCAACAGCAATTCCCCGAATAGTCTATACTTATTGGTCAATGCCGGCGATTTGGGTGACCAGTCGCTCTACCAGATCGATCAGCGACAGCATTTAATCCCTAAAATATCTCCTTGCTCGTGTCCCATAATCTTTTTGCTCTAAATCAAGCTATGATAAATATCTTGAAATAGAAATACAACACAAGCTTATTTTTATAACAACACAACATGTATTTTGAAATATCTTTGTAGAAAAAATACTTATGATTTATACTTAAGAATTTAAGCTGTGGTTAACATGAATACAGGAAAAAATAGGGATTCTACTGAAGTTCCAGAGCTTACATTATGGTTTTAGATTATGAAAATTGTAGCAACAACTCTTGGAGAAAAAGGAGGTGATGCATTTTCTATGTCTATGAATTTAGGATATTTAGTTAGCACTTGTATCTTTGCTGTATTTATTTATCCCCACAAAAAGCTGATAAAAAATAGAATGTTAATATTATGTACCAAATCCTTCTAAATACATTGAAATAACTTTTAACTTCTTTTTTAGGCTTTATCTCTCTCTTAAGTTACCCTCGCAACAAACCTTCCTACAATCATTTGAGGATTAGATTCTCAAACACCCTATCAAAATTCCCTTTCAGCAGCCCATCAAACTCCTTCATAGCGATACCGCAGCCCAGCTCCTTCATCGAAGTCACTCCAAATTCTGACAACCCACAGGGGATAATAGCTCTAAATTTCGAGAGATCTGTAGAAATATTCACCGCGATCCCATGATAGGTCACCCACTTTCTGACCCTTACCCCTATTGCTCCGATTTTCTTCTCGAGGCCACCGTCCAGCGCCCAAATACCTACCCTACCATCTCGCACGAAAGCATCAATATTGCAATCATTTAAGCTACCAATCACCCACTGCTCCAAATCTCTAACATATTGCCGAATATCCTTTGCACGACCTTCTGAAGCCAGGTTCAGCAGAGGATAAGCAACCCTTTGTCCAGGTCCATGGTAGGTGAATTTGCCACCCCTTCCTGTATAAAATACGGGTATATCACCTACTCCAAGAAGCTCCTCAGGCTTATAGCCAGTACCTGCCGTATAGACATCCTCATGCTCAACCAGCATCACAACCTCTGGGCCATTCCCTTCCTGAAGTGCTTTTGCATGATCCTCCATGATATTAATAGCTTTTTCATAAGGACTTAAACCTGGAATTACTTGCCACTTGACCATATTTTTTCTATTATGAACCATTGAATTAAGGGCTACCATGATAAATCTGGAAAATGAAAAAGGCAATAGAATAGGCATTTTAGGCCTGGCCCGTACTGGCGAGGCAGCATATCTAGCTCTCAAAGACTTCTGCAATGTTATTTGCCATGATGACTCAGAAAAAAATAGCACTGATTTTGCAGCAAAATATGGAGCTGATAAGCTTGTGAATATTACAGACCCAGCTTGGGAGCGGCTTGACAAAATCATCTTAAGCCCTGGCATCCCTACAAGCCTTCCGAAACCCCATCCTATAATGGAAATCGCACGTAAAAATAATATCCCAATCAGCTCAGATATTGACCTTCTCTATAACGCCAGCCCAGATGCCCATTATATCGCAATTACTGGAACTAACGGCAAAAGCACGACTACGGCGCTAATTCATCATATTTTAAAAGAGCATAATTACGATATTGGCGGCAACATCGGTAAACCCGCTTTAGGCATGAACCATGCGGCTCGCGGCTATGTGCTGGAGCTTTCGTCTTTCCAAATTGAGCTGCTGCAAACCTTTAAAGCCGATATTGCTATTATAACCAATATAACTCCTGATCATTTGGACCGCCATGGCACTATAGAGAATTATATTAATGTGAAGAAGTCCCTGGTAGAAAACTGTGCAAATTCAATTTTAAATGTTGAATTTGCAGCAACAAAAGCGATATATGAATCTTCTAGCCATGTCATCCCATTTTCTACTAGAAACCTTGTTGAAAAGGGCGCTTGCGTGATGAATGGCAAGATTTATGATTGCTTTTCAGGTATGATGAAAGAATATGATTTGCCAGAGAGCAAATACCTACAAGGCGAGCATAATAGGGAAAATATAGCAGCCGCTTTTGCTGCATGCAGACTTACAGGGCTAGATGCAGCAGAAATCCTAGAGAAGATAGCCAGTTTCGTATCACTTCCTCATAGGATGCAGTTCTTGGGAACAAAATTCGGCATAGATTTTTATAATGACAGCAAGGCTACAAATGCTGAGGCTGCCGAAAAATCCATTGGCTCACTGAAGAATATCTATCTACTTGCTGGTGGAGTCCCAAAAGACGGTGGTCTTGCTCCTATATTGCATTTACGCCAGAATATCACTAAGGCCTATCTCTACGGTCAGGCTAAGAATCTATTCGCCGAACAACTAGAAGGTATTATCCCGTACCAAATATGTGACACATTGGATGAATCTTTTGCTGCCGCAGTTTGTGATGCAAAAACCAGCCCATTGCCTACCAATATACTGCTTGCACCGGCCTGTGCATCCTACGATCAGTTCAAAGATTTTGAAGAAAGGGGATGTCATTTCATGAGTTTGTATGATAGGATGACGCCGCACCACAAGAGTAACAAATGACTGTCTTCGCCTTAGTATTTTTCAAAATAATAGCCATACTACTGAATGTAGTGGTAGGATTTCTCGCGGGCAGATGGGCTAAGGTAGAAAGGGATAGCATAGCATCGCTGCTGTTTTACTTTATATCCCCAATAGTTTTCTTCTGCATACCTGCCAGCTCAAGCCTTTCTGTATCTGCTCTTGGAATTACCGTAGTAACTTTTGTAATCTCCACATTACTCTGCGTATTTGCTTATTATTTTTTTGGAATGTACTGGCAAGATCAAACACGGAATATCTTGGCCCTTTCATCCGGCAATGCGAACTGCGGATATTTTATGCTGCCAATTGCCGCAAGCCTCTTTGACGACTATACATTAAGCATATATATGATGGCTATCGTAGGGGTGAATATCTATGAATCCTCAGTTGGATTTTACATATCGGCAAGAGGCATAAGCACTACGAAAGACAGCATAATAAAAGTCCTAAAGCTTCCAACGCTTAACGCCTTCCTCATAGGTTGTATATTCAGTTTTGCTGGTATGACATTACCTGAATTTCTGGATGATTTTGTTTATAACATGCGCAGCACTTATTCTGTTTTGGGCATGATGATGGTAGGGCTTGGGCTTTCAACCATTCCACGCTTTGAGGTAGATATTAAATTTACTTTGGCTGCTTTCGCCAGCAAGTTCCTATTCTTCCCAATCGCTATAAATTTCTTCATAATCCTCGATAAATTCATCTTCAAAATATATGACGAAAGCTCTTACAACGCTTTGCAGCTGCTGTTCACTGCACCCATGGCAGCAAACACAATCGTTATAGCATCCATTACCAAATTCCACCCTGAAAAAGTTGCGACTACTGTTCTGATGTCATGTCTCTTCACCCTAATATACATTCCCATCATGGTGTCAATTTTCTTGAAGGACCTAGGTTAAATGAAGCAAAGATTTGTAAATATCTCTTCCTACAATACTCAATATTTTACGGTACCTGAGCATAGATTGTCTTTCTATGAGTGGAA
>JAYUHP010000148.1:0-1344 GCA_043766875.1 Rickettsiaceae bacterium | reverse complement strand
GGAAGGGATGAGTGATCCGGAAAAGAGTTTCAAAGCGGATATCATTCTGCAGCAGCTTGGTCTTGATAAGGAAGAGCAGGTAGGAAATCTTTCCGGTGGACAGATTAGGCGGGCGCATTTGGCTAGAAGCCTGGTTGAAGAGCCGGAGATATTACTTTTGGATGAGCCTACGAACCATCTTGATATAGCGCTCATCGAATGGCTTGAGGATTATATCAAATCCTACTCCGGCGCGGTTATTTGCATAAGCCATGACAGAGCTTTTTTGAATAATGTTACAAATAAAATATGGTGGCTTGATAGAAGTCAGCTGCGTAAATCTGATAAAGGGTTCAAGTTTTTTGAGGAATGGCAGGAGCAGATTTTGCAGATTGAGGAGTCATCTCTGAAAAAGATGGAAAAGAAGATGCAGGTGGAAAATATCTGGCTTCAGCAGGGCGTGACGGCAAGGCGGAAGCGGAATCAGGGAAGGCTAGCTCAGCTTAAGTTACTTCGGCAACAGCTGGGAACCAAACGTAACTTGATGTCATCGGCTAAGCAAGTAATGGACCCATTTGCCGCTCAGGACGCAAAAAAAGCTAGGTTTATAATAGAGACAGAAAAGGTAAGCTTTAGCTATGAGAATAAGGTTTTGCTAGATGAGTTTTCCTTCAGGGTACAAAAGGGCGAAAAGCTGGGGATAATAGGCGCAAATGGCTCTGGCAAATCGACATTTATCAAGCTTTTGGTAAAGGAATTACTACCAAGCAGCGGGAAGATTAGACATGGAACTGGGCTTGAGATTTCCTATTTCGACCAGTATCGCAGCTGTCTTAATAGAGAGCATAGTATAAAGCTTACTCTATGTCCTAATGGTGGAGACCATGTTATGTTTGCCAATGGGGAAAGCATGCATGTGGCGTCTTACGTAAGGAAATTCATGTTTGATCCAAGGGAACTTGAGACGAAAGTTTCCACACTTTCTGGAGGGGAGGCAAACCGCTTGCTACTTGCCAAAACCCTTATTAACCCAGGAAACTTGCTCATACTTGATGAGCCCACAAATGATCTTGATATGGATAGTTTGGAGATTTTACTGGAAATCCTAAGCGATTATGATGGAACAGTTATTGTGGTAAGCCATGATAGGGATTTCCTAGAGCGGCTTGTGACAAGGACATTGATGTTCGAAGGTGAGGGGAAAATAGTGGATTTAGTTGGTGGCTATGAGGATTATCTGAAATTCTATAAATCCAAAGAACAAGCCGCTTCCAAGCCTAAAAAAGAGATAAAAGCCGATAAGCCTAAGCAAGTTTCATCTAAATTATCCTATAGGGACCAAAGATTGCTGGAGGTAATACCAGG
>JAYUHP010000147.1:0-3865 GCA_043766875.1 Rickettsiaceae bacterium | reverse complement strand
ATAACCATTGCACGGTTGCCAACATAGGTCAAATCCACCTGCTGACCACGTTTATCCGTACATAGTGAAAGCACTGACCCTAGGTACGCATCTGGTACAAAAATGGTTGCTTTGATCCACGGCTCTTCCATGGTTTCTATATATTGAGTTTCTGGTAAATCAGCTGGGTTATGTATCTCTAATATATCACCCTTGTTCATATGAATTTTGTAGATCACGCTAGGGGCTGTTGTGATCATATCCAGATCAAACTCCCGGTCTAATCTTTCCTGTATAATTTCCAAATGCAATAGTCCTAGAAAGCCACAACGAAATCCAAAACCTAAGGCTGTTGAAGTTTCGGTCTCAAATTCGAAACTGGCATCATTTAGTCTTAGCTTAGCCAATGAGTCTTTTAAATGCTCAAATTGTGATGCATCAGCTGGGTATAAGCCACAAAATACTACTGGAAGATTCGGTTTAAAGCCTGCTAATGATTCCAAACAGGGGTTCTTTTCATCGGTGATTGTATCCCCAACTTTACAGTCTGCAACTAGCTTAATAGAAGCTGTAAAAAATCCCACTTCGCCAGGATATAGCGCATCGCAAATATTCTTTTCTGGAGTAAAAAACCCAACATTCTCTACCATATGCACGGCCCCAGCAGCTACCATTTTGATCTTCATGCCTTTTTTTAGAGCTCCATCTATAACTCGGACCAAGATAATCACACCTAAATACGCATCATACCAACTATCAACCAAAAGAGCTTTTAAAGGACCATCAGGATCGCCCTTAGGAGCTGGCAATCTATTTACGACGGCTTCAAGAACATCCTCAATCCCTATGCCACTTTTTGCAGAAATCATCACAGCTTCTGAAGCATCAATCCCAATAACATCCTCAATTTGCTTCCTAACCTGTTCAGGTTCCGCAGCTGGTAGGTCGATCTTATTTAAAACTGGAACTATTTCGTGATTATTCTCAATTGCTTGATAAACATTGGCAAGTGTCTGAGCTTCAACTCCTTGGCTAGCGTCAACGACTAGCAGGGAGCCTTCGCATGCGGCTAGCGAGCGGCTTACTTCATATGAAAAATCTACGTGCCCAGGGGTGTCAATAAGATTCAGCTGATAGGTTTTGCCATTTTTAGCTCTATACCCTAAACGCACTGTTTGTGCCTTGATAGTAATTCCTCTTTCTCTCTCGATGTCCATTGAGTCGAGGATCTGCTGCTTCATTTTGCGTTGCTCAATTGCTCCGCAAAACTCAATCAGACGATCAGCAAGAGTAGACTTGCCATGGTCAATGTGAGCAATAATGGAAAAGTTTCTAATCAGGGCCAGTTCTGTCATGTATACTCATTCTTATTCAAGCAGCATCATACACTAAAATGGCTGAAATTAGTAGGGTAAAATTATATATTCCAATCTTCCAATACTAAGCCCGGTACTCTTGAAAACTCCCTGGTATTAGAAGTGACACATATCAAGTTTTTGGATATAGCGGTTGATGCTATGAGAAGATCATAAGTGCCTATTATTTTGCCCTGTTTTTTTAACTGAGCAAATATTGTTGCTGCCTCTCTAGAATCTTCAATATCAAGGTCTAAAATATTTACTTTGTCTAAAAGCCTTTCCCATAAGTGGCGTAATTTCCTTTCTTTGTCTGCGTTAAGTCTGAGTCCGACTTCAATCTCATAAATAGTCATTACAGAGATCGCTATTTCTGTTGGATCATGTATTTCCATATTACTTATGGTATTTGGATATTTTTTTAAAAAATACGAAACAGTACATGTATCGAGTAAATATCTCATAGCTTAAAAGGATCTCTATATTGCTCTTTCGTATCCTTTCTCAGCTCTTCTACCGTAGGAAAAGATGGATCCCCTTCAAAGTCAAAGAAACCTTTCCCCCAACCTGATGGCTCCTCAAATCCTAACCATTGCTCTGCTGCTTCTCTCATGGCTTTGCTCCTAGAAATATGTTTCTTTTCAATAGCGGCATCAAGTCTATGTAATAATTTTTCGTCTAAATAAAGGCTGATATTCATAATGCTAACCATAATATATTATATTATAACATATTATATTATATTTTTACCTAGTACAACAGATAATCTTGCTATTTTCAGCCTTTCCTTTAAAATATGCTCCATAATAAATCCAGGACATATAATGCGTGCAGAAATAGAAAATTACCGAAATAAGATACAGAAATCGCTTGATCTTCTAGCGAGGTCTCTTTGACTTAGACGCCTCTAGAAAGCATCTTGCGGAGCTCGAAGAGCTATCAGAATCTCAAGATTTATGGAATGACCAACAAAAGGCTCAGGCCCTCATGAGGGAAAAGAGTGTCTTGGAGGGCAAGCTAGCTAATTATGACCAGCTTTACAGGGCACTTCAAGAAAATATAGATCTGGCGGAGATGGCAGAAGCAGAAAGTGATAATAAGCTGCTTGATGATATAGAGAAGCAGCTCAAAAAACTTACATCAACAGCCGAAAAATTCGAGATTGAATGTCTCTTCGCTGGCGAAGCGGATGCTAATAACTGCTTTCTTGAGATTAACGCTGGGGCAGGCGGTACGGAAAGCCATGATTGGTCATCCATGATGATGCGTATGTATCTTCGTTTCGCTGAAAGAATGGGCTTTAAGACTGAAATTATCAATATGATCTCTGGCGAAGAAGCTGGGATTAAATCCTGCGCAATTAAGATCATTGGACATAATGCTTATGGCTGGTTCAAGACTGAATCTGGTGTGCATAGATTGGTAAGAATTTCCCCATTTAATGCTGCAGGAAAGCGTATGACCAGCTTTGCAAGTGCGTGGGTCTATCCAGAAATTGACGATGATATTAATATTGAGGTGGAAGAAAAGGACTTAAGGATTGATACATATAGGTCTTCAGGAGCCGGTGGTCAGCACGTCAATACTACTGACTCCGCGGTGCGTATTACCCATATTCCAACAGGTATAGTAGCTGCTTGCCAGAATGATCGCTCACAGCATAAGAATAAAGCTGAGGCTATGAAAATGCTTAAAGCCAGGCTTTATGAGGTGGAGCTCAAGAAACGCGAAGCGGTTGCTGATGCTGAAAATGCTACAAAAACCGAAATAGGTTGGGGACATCAGCTACGTTCTTATGTCTTGCAGCCATATCAAATGGTGAAGGACTTGCGTACAGATGTGGAGACATCAGATACTCAAGGAGTGCTAGATGGTGATTTGGAAAAATTCGTTTCAGCAAGTCTTGCCATGAGGGTTGGCAAGACAAGGAATTAGACTATATCGTCACCCCGGAATTTTTCGAAGAAAAATCTCTGGGGCCTATAACCACTACAGATGATTACTGTCTCAAATGCTTTAGGTTATGGATCCCGGATAATTGCCATGCAATTTCCGGGATGATGCTTAGAATTTCACTTTCAACTTCAATGATCCTTGATAACCTACATATCCAGTTGCTAGGCTCATATCCGCGCTAATACCACATTCTATTCTATCAGAGCTTCCAGTTAATCCCACGCCATATCCAGAAGAGAACTTAGGAGCTTTGGTTCCAACGAACTTAGTAGTAAGCAAAGGAGCTGTTTCACTCACATAAGCACCGGAAGAGCCTCTCACACCCAAACCGTATTGAAGATTGGCATGGAAGTCAGGAGTAAATTGTATACCTTCTCTTTCAAAAGTTTGCGAAATTTGGAGTCCTCCCAAGGCAGAAAAACTAGTCATAGAATCTTGATGCGTTGTACTATTTTGGCCAGTATTGCCGGTTTCATTATATGTAACTTTATTGCTGCGTGATATCCTTAATCCAGCAGTAGGTGAAACAATAACATGATTTTGGAACATATGAGCCATTCCTACTGAAACATCTG
>JAYUHP010000146.1:0-10219 GCA_043766875.1 Rickettsiaceae bacterium | reverse complement strand
CCGTGGCCATGACATGTTGGGCAATTTTCTGCCTCTCCACCATCGCTGCTGCCATTGCCATTACATCCATCACATTGAATTAGTGAAGAGAAATGTATTTTACGTTCAACCCCTTTGAATGCTTCTTCTAAGGTGATTGTGATGTCATATTTTAAATCTGAGCCACGAATTTTACTGGATCTAGTTTGCCCCTGACGACCACCCATAGCTTCGCTGAAGAAATCTCCGAATATATCATGAAAATTGCCACCACCTCCAAAGCCTTGTTGCTGACGACCACCACCGGCTGCTCCATGCCCACCGTTCGTGAAAGCATTATGCCCAAGGCGATCATACGCCGCACGCTTCTGTTCATCCTTTAGGATGTCATAGGCTTCGCTTGCTTCCTTGAACTTCTTTTCAGCCTCAGCATTTCCAGGATTACGATCCGGATGATGATCCATAGCCAGCTTGCGATAAGCCTTTTTCAGCTCATCCGCGGAAGCCGTTTTGGGAACGCCCAGAATTTCATAATAATCACGTTTCATTTATTTTTTCTCAATAATGGTGTCATCCGGGCGAAAGCCGGGATCCAGGACTAAAAACACCGTCATCCCGGAATTTTGTGAAACAAAATATCCGGGACCCATAACCTTAAGCTATTGAGATAATACTCAGCTGCTGTGGTTATAGGCCCCGGATAATTGCTACGCAATTTCCGGGGTGACGCGCGTTGAAAAATTCCTGAGTGGCAACTACCTACTTCTTACCTAAATCCTCATACTCTGCGTCCACGACATTGTCATCTGCACCAGCTTCCGCACTACCACCATCTGCCGCTGCCGAGCCTTCAGCAGAAGCTTTGTACATAGCCTCGCCTAGCTTCATAGCAGCATTAGAAAGAGCTTCCGTCTTCGCCTTAATCTCATCACTATCACCTTTTTCTACAGTAGCTTTAAGATCAGCTATAGCAGATTCTATCGCTCCACGCTCGCTATCGGAAATTTTATCACCATATTCCTTCAGGCTTTTTTCGGTAGAATAAATCAAGCTATCTGCGTGGTTCTTGGCTTCAATCGACTCTTTACGAGCTTTATCCTCAGAAGCAAAGCTCTCCGCATCCTTTACCATTTTGTCAATATCGGCATCACTAAGACCTCCAGATGCTTGGATAGCAACCTTCTGCTCTTTACCGCTAGCTTTATCCTTAGCAGAAACATGGACGATACCATTCGCATCGATGTCAAAGGTCACCTCAATTTGTGGCATACCCCTTGGAGATGGTGGAATACCCTCCAGATTAAACTGGCCCAGCATTTTGTTATCCGCTGCCATTTCACGCTCACCTTGGAATACGCGGATAGTAACAGCATGCTGGTTATCCTCAGCTGTAGAGAAAACCTGGCTTTTCTTTGTTGGGATCGTAGTATTACGATCTATCAAACGAGTAAATACACCACCCAATGTCTCAATACCTAAAGAAAGAGGTGTTACATCTAATAGTAGAACATCTGTAACATCACCTTTCAATACGCCACCTTGAACCGCAGCACCAAGCGCTACAACCTCGTCAGCATTTACGCCACGATGTGGCTCACGACCGAAGAATTCCTTCACCTTATCAACAACTTTCGGCATCCTTGTCATACCACCAACAATCACCACCTCATCGATGTCACTTGCTTTCAGACCAGCGTCCTTCAAAGCTTTCTTGCATGGCTCCATTGTACGTGCGATTAGGTCATCCACTAAAGACTCAAGCTTAGCTCTTGTAAGCTTTATATTAAGGTGCTTAGGACCACTGGCATCTGCTGTAATATAAGGTAAATTAATATCTGACTGCGCTGTTGATGAAAGCTCTTTTTTAGCCTTCTCAGCTGCTTCTTTCAGTCTTTGAAGAGCTAGAGGATCATTTTTCAAATTGATCCCACTTTCTTTCTTAAACTCATCTATTAGGTAATCAAGTATTCTATTGTCAAAATCTTCACCACCTAAGAATGTATCTCCATTGGTGGATTTTACTTCAAACACGCCATCGCCAATCTCTAGAACAGATACGTCGAATGTACCGCCACCCAAGTCATAAACCACAATGGTTTTGGCCTGAGATTTGTCAAACCCATAAGCAAGGGCTGCAGCTGTTGGCTCGTTTATAATACGAAGCACATCAAGGCCAGCAATGCGTCCTGCATCTTTAGTAGCCTGACGCTGAGCATCATTAAAATAAGCAGGCACTGTAATAACCGCTTGGGTTACTTTCTCACCCAAATAACTCTCAGCTGTCTCCTTCATTTTCTGCAAGATATAGGCACTGATTTGGCTTGGAGAATATTTCTTCCCATCAATTTCCACCCATGCATCTTTATTATCTGCAGGAACAATAGTATAGGGCACTAAGTCTTGATCTTTCTTGACCATAGGGTCAGAAAAAGATCTTCCGATAAGACGCTTAATAGCAAATAAAGTTCTTTTAGGATTGGTTACTGATTGCCTCTTGGCTGGATCCCCAACTAAAACTTCCCCATTCTCAGCAAATGCTACTATCGAAGGAGTTGTGTTCATTCCCTCCGCATTGGGTATAACTTTAGGACTTTTCCCCTCCATCACCGCAACGCATGAATTGGTGGTTCCAAGATCGATTCCTATTACTTTTGACATATTTTCCTCATATATATAATTATTAATATTCAATTTAGTTGGATTTGCTGCTAGGCGCGAGGAGCGATGCCTATACTAATAGGTGAGCCGACGAGCAACAACGCAGCAAATTCAAATGAATTGAATATGCTCTTCACATTTGATATAGTGCAGTAATTCATTTTTACAAGGTCAGCATATGAGAAATTTTACATTTTTTACAAAAATAATTATAACTCTAATAGGATTAACAATTGTAAGTAACTCATTTGCGGCTGATATTAACCCTGCAGTTTTGGATAAGGTGCGTAAGTCTATCCTCACAATAGACGCCCGTATCTCTGTTGCAGCCTATAAAGACCCTGGCAATATGACAGGAACTGGCTTTATAGCCGATAAAAAGAACGGACTCATAGTTACGAACTCTCATATGGTAACGCCAGCAAGCATTGGGATATATTTTATTACTTTCTATAATGGCAAACAATCCGAAGCCAAGGTGATGTATTATGACTCATGGCAGGATTATGCGATCTTGAAGACCGACCCAGCTGCAATACCAGAAGATGTCTCAGAAATTGCCTTTTCCAAGGATCCGCCTAAGCTGAATGACGGGGTGTTTATCATCGGAAATAACGAAGCACAGGATTTTTCCTTCCATTCTGGCTATTTATCTAACCTATATGAGATCAACGGCGAAATGCCACAGCATACATATGTGGTAAATCTCAATGTTGCTGGTGGATCTAGCGGATCACCTCTTATCAACACCAAAGGAGAGGCAATTGGGCTGCATTACGCTGGCAATCAAACATTCGGCATGTCGCTTAAAGGTGAATATGTCACCTATGCTTTGGATGCCATAAAAAAAGGGCAGCTGCCTGTAAGAAAGCATATCGGAGCTATCACTGATATTTACTCCTTAGATAAGGCAACAAATCATCGCAATTTCCCGAAAGATTTGATGGAGAAATATGTCAAAGCAAACCCAGATTCGCGCAATAAAGCAGTTGCTGTAAAATTTGTCCTGAGCAACTCTCCTGCAGCTGGGCTTCTGATTCCTGGTGATATCCTATGGCAGGTGGATGGGAAAGATATTACATCCTCCCTATTCGTGCTGGACCAAGCTATGAATGATTCTAAAAAAGACAAGATACTCTTAACTATTTTTAGAAATGGCGAGAAGAAGGATATTGAGGTCCCTCTATATAATGTGTTGGATCATCAGGTCAAAACTTTGCTGGATTTCGCAGGTGGTATTATCTTCGAAGCTGATGACTATACAAGCGCTAAAACCGGCATTTCTATAGGATCGGTAACGATGGTGAATGTACAAAAAGGTTCCGGCCTCAGCTCAATACCAACGCTTGTTCAATATGCTGATAAAATATCCTATAGACTCACAATAACTGAGCTGGACAAACATATTATCACAAATCTTAAATCTGCTTTAGATATTATGCCCGAAATCATGACCAAGAAATTTATCACCGTCGGTTTCAAAAACCATCAGCCCTATTTTGAGCAATTCAACAACACTATGCAGTCTGGTCATAATGTTATGTCATCCGATATTACACTCGATGTATTGGATCAAAAGCCTCGCGTGATGAATTTTGACTACAAAACCGGCGACTGGTCTGTGGAAGAGGTGAGAGTTGGTAAGTAACCGTCATCCATGGCGTGGTGTAATGCGCTTTTATAATTTTAATAAATCACACGCGCTATTGCCACAGTAGGAAAGGCTTAGGCATAATAATCTCGAATTTTACGCTCATGATATTGCCCTTTTGCAGCTCTCATGTTACAATTGCTAAAATGTCGTTCCGATATCGATGTCATTCCGGCGTAGGCCGGAATCCAGCTTTATCGTCACCCCGGAAATTGCGTAGCAATTATCCGGGGCCTATAACCACAACAGGCGAGGATTACCTCAAATGCTAAGGTTATAGATCCCGGATATTTTTCTTCGAAAAATTCCGGGATGACGGTGTTGTTAGTCCTGGATCCCGGCTTTCGCCGGGATGACATCATCGGACAATGACGACAACACGAAAGGAAGGAACATATGCAAAACCACCCATATCATTTGGTACATCCAAGCCCTTGGCCAATCGTCACGGCTTTTGCGCTGCTTTTCGTCACAGGGGGCAGCGTGATGTCTATGCATGGCATAGCTCATGGACATTGGATTTTGGCAGCTGGTCTTGCTTTCGTGATATTTTCTGCCTATCACTGGTGGAGCGACGTGATCAAAGAAGGAAGGGTGGATAAGGCGCACACAAGCCATGTTCGTGATGGCCTCCGGCTCGCTATGGCGCTGTTCATTCTGTCAGAAATAATGTTTTTCGCAGCATTTTTTGGCTCATTTTTTAAGGCAAGCCTAGACCCAGAAGCTATATTAGACGGGCTTTGGGTAGCTAAAGAAGGCATATGGCCTCCGACAGGTATCATTACATTCGACCCTTGGAGCATCCCATTCATGAATACGCTGATATTGCTTCTTTCCGGCACTACGGTCACATGGGCACATTATGCTGTGATGGAGAATAACCAGAAAGATGCCGTGGAAGCCCTTGGATATAGTATTTTGCTCGGAATTTCCTTCACATGCTTTCAAGCTTTTGAATATGCCCATGCTGAATTCAAATTCACTGATGGCATATACGCTTCGAACTTCTATATGGCAACCGGCTTTCACGGTCTTCATGTGATAATCGGAACTATATTTTTGACTGTATGTTATTTCAGGGCACGTAAGGGGCATTTCTCCAAAGAGAATGGTCATTTGGGTTTTGAATTCGCAGCTTGGTATTGGCATTTCGTTGACGTTGTATGGCTATTTTTGTTCGTGTTTGTTTATGTGCTCAGCAGGTAATAGTGATAGGAAAGCTCACGGGCACACTAGATGCAATATATGAAGATTCAGTAATACTGGATGTTGGGGGTGTTGGGTACCATGTTTTTGGCTCAGCCTTGATGATATCTGGGCTGCGTAATCTTACCAAACCAACGCTCTCACTGTTTATTGAAACTCACGTACGTGAAGATCACATCCATCTTTATGGCTTTCTAACATTAGAGGCAAAAACAGCTTTTAGTATTCTCCAAACAGTGAGCGGTATCGGCGCCAAGGTTGCATTGAATATACTTTCATACCTAACCCCATCGCAGATTCAAGGAGCTGTGGACACCAAAGACAAAACCCTCTTCTGTACCGTGCAGGGGGTAGGACCCAAACTCGCTGAAAGAATGCTAGTGGAGTTAAAAGGCAAGCTATTCAGCACAAATGCTTCTGCTATAGGCACATCAGTCAAAGAAAGCAGCATAATAGAGGATGCTAGTCTTGCTTTGTCCAATTTAGGAATAAATCGTAATGAAGCGGTCAATTTGGTAAAAAATATACTGCAAAATTCACCAAATGCGACTATAGATCAAGTGATCCGCAGCGCGCTGCAAAATAGAGGCTAGCCATGACTGAAGATTTACTAACGGGCGATCTACAAACCCAAGATCAAGACCAGTCCCTGAGGCCATCTATGCTCTCTGAGTTTATAGGCCAAAGTGGCATGAAGGATAATTTATCTATATTTATGCAGGCTGCCAAGAGCAGGTCTGAGTCACTGGATCACACATTGCTTTATGGCCCGCCAGGGCTTGGGAAAACTACTATAGCTCATATTATTTCCAGGGAAATGGGGGTGAATCTCAGAGTCACTTCAGGCCCCATCCTTTCCAAAGCTGCAGACCTTGCCGCAATCCTGACTAATTTGCAGGAAAATGATGTCTTGTTCATAGATGAGATCCACCGGCTCAGTATTAATATTGAGGAAGTTTTATATGCCGCAATGGAAGATTTTGCACTGGATATTATAGTCGGCGAAGGCCCAGCTGCAAGATCCATCAGAATCAATCTCCCAAGATTTACGCTAGTGGGAGCAACTACTAGGCTCGGGCTCCTTTCCAATCCGCTTCGCGATAGGTTTGGCATTCCGCTTAGGCTTGACTTCTATTCTCCTGAGGAGTTGAAATTAGTTATACAACGTGGCTCAAATATCCTTGGAGTACCTGTCTCAGACCAAGGAGCGGCGGAAATCTCAAAAAGAGCTAGAGGGACTCCCAGAGTTGCCCTGAGACTACTCAAAAGAGTCAGGGATTTCTCTGAAATGGACGGAGCAAGCATTATTACAGACAAAGTGGCAAATGATGCTTTGAACAAGCTAGATGTAGATACAATAGGGCTAGATGGTAATGATTATAGATACATGCGCTTCATAGCTGATCACTATAGCGGAGGACCTGTTGGCGTGGAAACAATTGCCGCAGCCCTTGCTGAGCAGCGCGATGCGATAGAAGATACTATAGAGCCATATCTGCTACAAATAGGCTTTTTGCAACGCACCCCTAGAGGCCGCGTTCTGACTCCCGGCGCGCTGAAGCATATTGGGTGAAAGGGAATATTTTTGCATGACAATTTCAATCATGCTGAGTATAGTATTTCTAACCTCAATGAACCCGGATCTATCATGACAAAAATATCAAAAAATATAGTGAAATCCATCCTATCATCATCGGTGGGTAATGTAATTGAATGGTATGAATATACCCTCTATGCGTATTTTGCGCCTGTAATTAGTAGCTTGTTTTTTCCTTCTGATAACCCATCTGTTTCATTGATGCTAACATTTGCAACATTTGCCATAGGTCTTGCGGCAAGGCCATTGGGCGGGATTATTTTTGGCTATATTGGTGATATCCACAGCCGGAAGAAGATGCTTGCGATCACAATGCTTCTAATGTCCATTCCAACGGTTTGTATTGGACTGCTGCCCACCTACTCACAAATCGGCATAGCTGCTCCTATTATCCTGGTTACACTACGTATTTTACAAGGCATAGCGCTGGGAGGTGAATTTGGTGCTTCTTGCGTATATTTGTTTGAATCAGTACCGAAAGAAAAACGAGGATTTTTCGGAACTTTGGCCCTTACTGGCGTAGGGCTAGGGCTTGTTTTAAGCTCATGCACCATCTTTATAGTTGAATCTATCGCCACCGAAGTTCAGATCTCTGCTTTCGCCTGGAGAATACCCTTCTTCATCAGCGTTGTGGGCGCGATGTTGGGCTTTTATATGAGAAGGCATCTTCTTGAAACTGAAGATTTCGTCATCGCTCAAAAAGCCAAGAAATTGATATCCAATCCTCTGAAGGAGATGTTCCTCAATCACAAAACTACATTATTCAGGCTTTTCGCGATCTTCCTCACAACGCAGGTTTCATTTTTTATTGTATTCATATTTGGTAAAACAATGATGATAGAATATCTTGGCTTCACTCACCATACTGCCGGAAAATATAATCTATTTACCGTAATGAGCTATACGGTAGCTACAGTATTCTTTGGGTATTTATCAGATAAAATTAATAAACGATACATTATCCTAACAGGCACATTTTGCCTACTTATAGCTGCCTATCCATTTATATTATCCTTAAAAATTGGAGCAGCGCCCGCAATACTCTTTATGTCTATTTTACTAGGCGCCCTAATTGGAATGACTGAAGGAACATTGAACCCAGTTGTAGCCGAGTCATTCCCCACAAATATCAGGGCGACTAGCGTAGCATTCTGTTGGAATTTTACCTCTGTTGCTTTTGGTGGAATTGCCCCAATGATTTCAATGAAGCTTATCGGGGTTGGAGGCATTGACACTGTAGCATATTATTTAATGGCAGTTTGCTCTGTAACAATTATAGTAACCTTGCTTACGTTAAAGCAATCACCGTCGAATAATTTATAGTAAAGCATTCAAGGTAACCACTTCATCTATCAATTCTTCGGAGTACATAGTTTTTTGGGGAGCTACGGCGGTGATTAAGGCTATCTTAGTTTGCTTAGAAGTGCCTATACGTTTCTTGAAGACCTCGATCTTTTTCAAAAGAGCCTGTGCCTCGCTTTTACCCAGTTTATATGGCTCGCTATAATATTTCAGCTCACAAATCGTAATTACATTATCGTTTCTATCGAATAGAAGATCAATCTGAGCCCCATCCTCCTCATTGCCAGCCTTTGGTATATATTGCCAGCTGCCAATATCTGCGCTTGCATTGATCTTCAAAGCTTTTTTAATCTGATCAACATGCTTAAAGCAAACCGATTCAAAAGCATATCCGCACCAGCTCTTCCAAGATTGAGTCTGAGATAATTCTGTCCAATAATTACCTGCTTTGCTAATTTTTCTAATTGTTGAAAGCTTTGGCTCCACCCATGTTAGATAAAATAAAGAAAATTCATCAATCACTATAAAATAGCTATCTTTCTTCTTGAAGCCGTATGGAGTAAAGCTTTCTATGAATCTAGAGATTTCTAAGTCCCTCAGTCTTTTCTTAAAACTCCCTCCTTCTGAGGATAGCTTAGCTGTCTTTAGAATCTCAGTCCTTCTAACTCCGCGCTTCTTAGAGGCTATTACCCTAATAATCTCTTCATATGCCTCAGCATTCTTGAATAAAGAAGAATATAAAATGCTGAATTCATCAACTAAAGCCCCATCCCGATTGAACATTAGATTGTCAATATTTTGCGGTATAGAAAGATTCCTGCTAAGCAAGTTAAGATAGTAAGGGATTCCACCCAGTACCATATAGAGCTCTAAAATTTGCTGATTGGTATATGAATAACCCTTGGACTTCAAATACTCTTTTGTTTCTAACAAAGTAAATGGACTAAGAGCTATTCTTCCCGTCACTCTATTATGTAAACCACCCTTGTTATTTAGCACATTATCAATAAGCCACGAAGCAGCAGAACCGCATACTATAAGCTTTACGTTCGGCATATTGGACCAAAATCGGTTCCAATAGTAGTCTAAGGCTTGCATGAACCCCGACTTTTGACCCGCAAGCCACGGCAATTCATCAAAAAATATAACGAATTTTTTATCATGGTTAGTAGTGTTGATAAGATTGGTAAGCAATTCAAAAGCTTTGGTCCAACTCTGTGGCTCTTGCAACGATAGATTAGAATCATAAAAAGTCGATTCAATTACTCTAGTAAATTGATAAATTTGATCACTAACATTGCCATCTTGTGTGCCCGCAAAATGAAAAAATACACATTTTTTAGCAGAGAAAAAACTCTGGATTAGGAAGGTTTTTCCCACTCTTCTTCTACCATATACGGCAATAAATTCTGCGTTTTTAGACTCCAACACCTTTTCAAATAAGGCTTGCTCCTCTTTTCTTCCCGTAATTGTTTTCATATCCACCTCTCATTATTCCGCCAAGTATAGCTTAAACAAACTCAGCGGAATTGTCAAACAAACTCTTATTATTCCGCCAAGTATAGCTTAAACAAACTCAGCGGAATAATAGAAAATAACGAAAAATTCCGCTGAATTTGGCAATATTTCTACTTGGTATTTATACATTGCCTATAGCATGCTCCTAATGTATAATCCATCCATTGAAATAAGAGCGGGTTTAAAATGAAAATAACAGCAACCACAATTAAGGCTGGGAATATTCTGGTCTATAACAATGATCTGTGGATAGTATCCAAACAGCCGGAGCATGTGAAGCCCGGTAAAGGCCCTGCTTATATGCAGGT
>JAYUHP010000145.1:0-1372 GCA_043766875.1 Rickettsiaceae bacterium | reverse complement strand
AGCTTTGGATATATTGGTTAATAACTTTGCTGCACATGTTCTTGACAATGCAGCAGCTGAGCTACTAGCAGAACAAAACGGTCATGTTCAGTTAGTTGGTGAAGAATTTTTTAACTAATTTCTTTCTAATACACCCTGGAGAATTTATTTCCAGGGTGTCTGACTACTAGCCCTGCGAGCTCAAATTCAAGTAATATAGTATAAATAATTGGTAGTGGCAAATCCGTATGTCTATGCAGCTGCTCTATATTCGTAGGCGTTGCTGACAAGTTTTCGAGCAATATATTCCGGCTTTTTGTATCTAGGCTTGTCGCTTCTTCTGCAAAGCTGAACTCGCTTTCATTCTCTTTAAGTGGCAATAGTCTATGCTCTGATTTAAAATGCTCCAGAACATCATGATATGATTCAATCAAATATGCTCCATCTTTGATCAGCCTGTTCGTCCCTTCGCACCTTGGGTCCAGAGGAAACCCTGGCACTGCGCAAACCTCTCTTCCTTGCTCTAATGCCATACGTGCAGTAATTAGAGATCCTGATTTAAAACCGGCTTCAATTACCAACGTCACGAGCGAAAGGCCAGATATAATCCGATTGCGCTGTGGGAAATGCTGAGCAAGGGGTGCTGAGCCAATTCTGTTCTCCGCGATAATTGCTCCGCCTTCTTTGGCCATCTTTTCGTATAATTTCGCATTTTCCGGAGGGTAGATATGGTCGATTCCTCCAGCTATAACCCCAATGGTTAGAGGCATGGCGGCTTCATGAGCTGCGGCATCTATGCCCCTGGCCAAGCCTGAAGCTATTGTAATTCCATGTTCGGATATGTTCTTGGCAAGAGTAGTAGTGAAATTTTTGCCGTTAAGTGATGCATTGCGTGCACCAACAATTGCGCAGGTTTTGGTATTGAATAGTTCCTTATTGCCTAGGTAATTAATTACGGGAGGTGCATCTGGTATATGTTTGAGCAGGGCAGGGTAGTCGCTGTCAAGATAGGTCAAGGCTTTGGCGCCAAAGGATTCCAGCTTAGCAAGTTCGGTCTTTATTTCCTTCTCGCTACAAACATGTATGGGTTTTTTCCGTCCACCACGCACCGAAAGCTCGCCAATATTTTCCAGCGCCTCAGAGGCGCTTCCATACATTTGCACGAGCGCGTAAAAAGTACGCGTTCCAACATTTTCGCTTCTTATAAGCCTAATTATATCAAGTGTTTCTTGAGAATAATCAGATTTTTTGGAGGAGAAAAAGCTTCGGATCATTAGCGAGCTGCATTAGTCACGATACTTCCCCTTTCTTGGAGATAGTTTGGCTATCTTTTGTATTTCTCTAACGGAAATTCCTGTGACTTTAGAAATATCCTCAACTGAAAGCTGCTTTA